>NZ_JAQWYD010000106.1:0-3410 GCF_029254145.1 Lentibacter sp. | reverse complement strand
TCGTATTTCTTTTTGAACTTCGATACGCGTCCGCCAGCGTCGAGAAGGCGCGAGTTGCCGCCTGTCCATGCTGGGTGAACTGTCGGGTCGATATCAAGTGAAAGCGTATCGCCTTCTTTGCCCCATGTGGAACGCATCTTGAGCATCGTACCGTCTGTCATTTTGACTTCGACGAAGTGGTAATCGGGGTGGATATCTTTTTTCATGGTCTCTCTCCCGCTTACGCTTCAGCGCGTGGCTTATAGTTGGTATCTTCGACGATACGGGCAGATTTGCCGCGACGTGCACGAAGATAGTAAAGCTTGGCGCGACGAACGCGGCCGCGACGCACAACTGTGATCTCGTCGATGTTTGTCGAGTGCAGTGGGAAAACCCGCTCAACACCTTCGCCAAAGCTGATTTTGCGCACAGTAAACGAGCCGTCGATGCCTTTGCCGTTCTTACGGCTGATGCAGACGCCTTCGTAATTCTGAACACGGGTGCGAACACCTTCAGTCACTTTGAAGCCGACGCGAATAGTGTCGCCTGCTTTGAAGTCGGGGATCTTTTTCCCGAGCGCAGCAATTTGCTCCGCTTCGATTTCTCTCAGAAGGTCCATTGACCATCTCCTAATTATGCTCGCGGTTTTCCCACGAAGTTTTCTCGCGTCCTGTCGCTCCGTGTCTTCTGTCGGGTCCGCAATTTGCGCCCGCCGGAGTCAGTCCGACATTGCTTGTCATCATGTTTGTGCCGAGGATCGCGCCGAAGAAAGCGCACAGCACTCGCAGCCCAGAGTCACAAAAGTGATTCCGAACTCGGGCGTTCTAGGCCCGAAAGAGCTTTAGATCAAGGCTTATCGGATGGGTTGTTGTCCAAAAAGGCCTGCCACATATCTGGGCGGCGAAGTTTGGTCAGGGCTTCCGACATCTTTTTGCGCCACTTGGCAATTTCGCCATGATGACCAGACATCAATACATCAGGAATTGCGCGGCCTTGCCACTCTGCGGGCTTGGTGTATTGCGGATGCTCGAGAAGGCCATTTGAGTGACTTTCTTCCTCGGCGCTTTCCGCGTTGCCAAGTACGCCGGGGATAAGTCTGACTGAAGCATCCAAAAGCGCCTGCGCCGCAATTTCACCACCTGTCAGAACATAATCCCCCATCGAAACTTCTACGACGCCGTAGTGTTCCAAAACCCTCTCATCAACGCCTTCAAAGCGCCCGCAGAGCAGCGTTACGCCTTGGCCCGCCGCAAGGCCTTTGGCCATAGCTTGGGTAAAGGGTTTGCCGCGTGGGCTAAGATAAACAAGGGGAAGGGGAGCCTGCGCGCGCTGTTTTGCCATTTCTATGGCGGCGCTGACGACATCAGCGCGCAAGACCATTCCAGCCCCGCCGCCAGCGGGTGTATCATCGACATTGCGATGCTTGCCGATCCCGAACGGTCGTAAGTCAATTGCATCTAGCTGCCAGAGCCCGTCTTTGAGGGCTTTACCTGTCAGGCTTTGGCCGAGAACTCCCGGAAAGGCATCAGGAAACAGCGTTATAACTTGCGCGGTCCAAGCATTGGCTAACTGCTCGTCCTCCATAAGTGCACGGGGCTTGAGAGAAGGGCGCAGGGTCTTGCGACCGTGTGACTTGTTGGCGGATTTTTCGATGTCTGTCATGCCGAAGCCTTAGCGCTCAAGGCGCAGCATGTCACGAGTGATAATAATCTTCTCATAGCGTCTTAGATAGCTCATGCCGAGAAGTGAGCCTGTCAGCTCGCCCTCGTTCACGTAGGCACGCACGTTCAGATCTTTGATTCCATTGACGTCAAATTCATCAAGTTTCACGGGTGCGATACGGACAACGCCATTGGCCGTGTTGGCCGAATGGATGTAAGCCAATTGTTCGGAGGCTAGCCCGACTCTTGCTGCGTCGCTCTGGCTGAGCACAATCCCCGTAGCTCCTGTGTCGACTACAAAACGGATCTGCGCACCATTGATTTTTGCCGTGAGATAGTAATGCCCGTCGGCTTCACGTGGCAGCTCTATCACGCCTTGTGATGTGTTAACCGTTTGGGTCGTCCGAAATGGTTCAACGAGGTTTTCACCGAAGCTGTAGATACCAAGAGCTATCGCAAGCACCATGACCCAGCGCAGCATTTCTTGGCCCAGAGGGGACAGGCGTCGGCGGCTTGGCCAAAGGCGCCAGACCAGCAGAGCTGCAAGAACCAGCGCCAGAACGAGGAGGCCAGTCCAAAGCTCCATCGCTCAGCCGCCTGCAAAGCCAAATGCGCGCAAACCATCCAGAACAAACTGCACAGCGAGCGCGGCCAACAGCATGCCTAAAAGCCGTGTGGCGACATTGATGCCTGTCTTGCCCAAAGCGCGTTCCAGCAGTGCAGAGGCCTGTAAAGACAAGAAGACCACGAAGAGTACGACCGCAACAATCCCGATCACTGTAAAAGTACCTGCGAGTCCAGGTGCTTGCCCTGACAAAAGGATCACCGATGCAATCGCGCCTGGTCCTGCCAACAGAGGAACAGCCAGAGGGAAAACCGACGGGTCATGGCTCGGATCAGGTTCGTCGCCCGCCTGATCTTCACGCCGCTTGGTGCGGCGTTCAAACAACATTTCAAGCGCTGTCAGGAATAAGAGGATGCCGCCTGCCACGCGAAAAGCAGGCATGGATATCCCGATGAAATGCATCAAGGCTTCGCCAAAAAAGGAAAAGGCGGCAAGAATAAAGAAGGAAACAAGGCAGGCCCGCAGGGCGATCCGGCGGCGTTCAACTGTGGGAATACCTTGCGTGATTGTCGCAAAGATCGGCGTAAGGGCGATCGGGTCGATAATCACGAAGAGCGTTGCAAAGGCCGTTATGACAAAGGCTGATGTAATCATGCCTCAGCTGCCTCTAGCTTGGCGATAGCTCCCTCCCAAAGCGCCTCGGCGCGTTTGAGGGCAACCTTAAGCTCACCATCTTTGCGCTGAAGCTCTGGAACAGCATGCTTGCGCTCGCTGTAAAGCGTGGGATCGGCCAGCATCTCGTCCATACGAGCGCGCATGCGTTCAAGCTTTTCAACGCGTTCTTCGCATTTGCGCACTTCAGCGCGCAGCTCGAGTACGGACAACCGTGGCGCACGCTTCGGCTTTGGAGCTTTTTGCGTTTCAGTCTTTTTGTCTGATTTTTTCTCAGGAGCCCCCAGCAAAAGCGCACGATAGCTCTCTAGATCGCCCTCATAGGGCTTCACTGCACCGTCTTTCACGAGCCACAGGCGATCTGCCACGAGACTGAGCAGGTGCATATCGTGGCTGACAAGGATAACTGCGCCAGTATAGGCGGTGAGTGCCTCAACCAAAGCTTCGCGGCTTTCGATATCAAGGTGGTTTGTCGGTTCATCGAGGATGAGCAGATGTGGCGCGTCAATTGTCGCCAGCATCAGCGAGAGCTG
>NZ_JAQWYD010000024.1:0-25254 GCF_029254145.1 Lentibacter sp. | reverse complement strand
CCACTTTGGCCACCTCGCCTATGAGGTCGAAAATATCTACGACATGTGCCAGCACTTGCAGGACAATGGCATCACAATCAACCGCCCCCCCCGCGACGGGCGCATGGCCTTTGTGCGCTCGCCCGACAATGTCAGCATTGAGTTCTTGCAAAAAGGTGAGCCGCTCGCCCCCGCCGAGCCTTGGGCCAGCATGGACAACACCGGCAAATGGTAACAGCCGAATGGTAAAGGATCGCATCGCATGATCAAATCTCTGGCAGCCCTCGCCCTGAGCCTCGCGCCCCTTATCGCCGAGGCCCAAACCGAGGGCTGCCGCCTTGCTTTGGTGCTTGCGATTGATGTCTCCTCTTCCGTCGATCAAGGCGAATATGCGCTGCAAAGCGGTGGCCTCGCCTCCGCGCTGATATCCCCTGATGTTGTGCGCGCCTTTCTCGCCTCGCCTCGCCCCGTCGCCCTCGCGATCTTTGAATGGTCGGGCCGTTACAATCAGGTCATGGTCCTAGACTGGGTGATGATCCGCTCGCGCGCACACCTTCTTTATGTCGCTGAAAAAGTCGCTCGCTTTGAGCGCAGCTATGACGAATTCCCGACAGCTATGGGCTATGCCTTGGGCCACGCCGCAGGTCTCCTTGAGCGCGCACCCGCCTGTGACGCCAAAACAATCGACATTTCAGGCGATGGCGTCACAAACGAAGGCTTCCAACCAAGCGACGCCTACAACGCTTTCAATTTTGAGGGCGTCACAGTCAACGGGCTCGTGATCAACGGCGCCGACCACGAAGGTGAAACCGACCTCGTCCCCTACTACCAAAAAGAAGTGCTCCACGGCGCAGGCGCTTTCTTGCAAGTCGCCCAAGGTTTTCGTGACTTTGAGCGCGCCATGGCCCGCAAGCTCGAGCGCGAAGTCGCCCCTGGCTTTTTCTCGCAAAACCAGTTCCAACCTTCGCCCAACGAAAAGGGCGCACCGTCTCTGGTGCGCCCTGCCCGTATCGCTCTACCTCTTGTCCCCGGCTCTGCTCAGCCTTAGTAAATGTAGCGGATCTGGTCTGCCCAATAGCGCTCCATACGCTTAAGGGCGCTCGTAATGTCTTCCAGACCCTGATGGCTAAGCACCTGCTTGTTGACCAAGCCATCGGCATGGCGCTGGAACAACTCGGCCACGACCTTATGAATTCTGCGCCCCTCAGGCGTCAGCTTGACGCGCACAGGGCGTCGGTCAATCTCGCATCGCTGATGGTGCATATAGCCCATTTCAACAAGCTTCTTGAGATTATAGCTGACATTGGAGCCCTGATAGTAACCACGGGTCTTCAATTCCCCCGCCGTCACTTCGTTGTCGCCAATATTGAAAAGCAAGAGTGCCTGCACCGCGTTGATCTCCAACACTCCACCCCGCTCGAACTCGTCCTTGATGACGTCCAGCAGGAGCCTGTGCAAACGCTCTACAAGTGCGAGCGCCTCCAGGTATCCTGACATGAAACTGGCTTCAGGCCCGTTTCCCATTTGCATTTGAAAGCTCATTCTTTTGTCTCCGTCGAAACTGCTCAACGGAGAACCTGAGCTAAAAAGCCGAAAAATAAGTTAAACCCAGAGGGTATTTGATAAAATGCAATCTAGATGGCGTTTCCGCGCGCCCTGTCAGCGCGCAGAAACATGCTCGGCAATCTCTTCAATCAGACCCGCAAGGCCTTGTGGAGCTGGCGTTTGCCCGCTTACCCACTGATACAAATCATGATCATTTTCTTCGAGAAGGTTTTCGTACAAATCAAGCGCCTCAGGGTTCATTTCGGCAAGCCGTGCCTCCGAAAAGCGCATCAAAATCAGATCCATCTCTTTAATGCCGCGCCGCATGGACCGCATTCTGAGGCGCTTCAGGCGGTGCTCGTGCGATTCTTCAGTCATTCTCAGTCCACCCAACTACGAAGTTTCTTTTCCAGCGCCCCGAGACGGTTCGCTGTTCGCAAAGCACGGCTTTTAAGATCAACGATCTCGGCCAGTATCTCGTTCATATCCTTGTCTTCGCGTGTCTCGCTCATGACGGGCTCGACGCCGTCGCCAGTCCCGTCCAGAAGCCACATCATCGAGACATTCACCATACCCGCCAACATGCTCAAACGGTTGGCGCGTGGCTCCGCCATGTCGTTTTCCCAGTTCTGGAGCGTCACGAGTTTCACACCAAGGCGCTTGGCCAGCTGTTTCTGGGTCATCCCCGCCGCCTCACGGGCGCCTGCAACGCGGTCCCCAAAGGTAGATGTTTCGGGGTCAAACCAGTCTTTTGTCATCTCGTCAGACATATCTCTCCTAATCCGCCGATCTTCCTTGATCCGCTTCACTCTCCAACCTAAGACTTCTGCAACCCAATGCAAACTAGGTTTATGCCCATGTCCTTCCTGTCCAAGACCCTTTCCCGCGTCAAACCGTCGCCCACCATCGCAATCAGCACAAAAGCGGGCGAACTGAAGGCCGCTGGGCAAGACGTGATCAGCCTGTCGGCCGGCGAGCCCGACTTTGATACCCCGGATCATATCAAAGCCGCCGCAATCGCCGCGATCAATGCAGGCAAGACCAAATACACCGCCCCTGACGGTATCCCCGAGCTGAAGCAGGCAGTCTGCGACAAGCTCGCGCGTGACAACGGCCTCTCGTACACGCCTGCTCAGGTTTCGATCGGCACAGGTGGCAAGCAAATCCTTTACAATGCGCTCATGGCCACCCTGAACGAAGGTGACGAAGTCCTGATCCCCGCGCCCTATTGGGTCAGCTACCCCGATATGGTCCTGCTGGCAGGCGGCACACCCGTGATTGCCGCCGCCAAAGCCGAAAACGCATATAAGCTCATGCCCGAAGAGCTTGAGGCCGCGATCACACCCAAGACCAAGTGGTTTATCTTCAACTCCCCCTCAAACCCCACAGGCGCGGGCTATACATGGGACGAGCTAAAAGCCCTTACGGATGTGCTCCTGCGTCACCCCCATGTCTGGATCATGTCCGACGACATGTATGAATTCCTCGCCTTTGACGGCTTCAAATTCTGCACCCCTGCGCAAGTCGAACCCAAGCTTTATGATCGCACGCTCACCTGCAACGGCGTCTCCAAGGCCTATGCCATGACAGGCTGGCGCATAGGCTACGCCGCAGGCCCCGTCGAGCTAATCGGCGCCATGCGCAAAATCCAGTCCCAATCCACTTCAAATCCGAACTCAATCGCCCAATGGGCCGCCCTTGAAGCGCTCAATGGCAGCCATGACTTTATTGCAGAGAACAATGCAGTCTTCACCCGCCGTCGCAATCTTGTGGTCGATATGCTGAACGCCTGCGAAGGCATCACCTGCCCTAAGCCCGAAGGCGCATTTTACGTTTACCCGTCGATTGCAGGGCTCATAGGCAAGACATCGGCCCAAGGAACCCAGATTGATACGGACGAAGCCTTCGCAACAGCGCTTCTCTCCGAAACGGGTGTCGCCGTGGTCTTCGGCGCAGCCTTCGGTCTCAGCCCCGCATTTCGCATCAGCTATGCCACATCAGACGAAGCATTGGTTGACGCCTGCACCCGTATTCAGGCATTCTGTGCGTCACTGACCTAAAGAAATCTGAGGAAAATACATGGTCGCCGAACTGCCACCATATTACTTCCGTGTTCGTGACAACGGCGCTTTCGTCTTTCGGGTCGATACCGAAAACCGTCAGCGCCGTATCGAAATGGACCAGATCGCTGTGGTCAATATTCGCAATGGTGAAATCAAGCCCCACGGCGGGCGCGAGCTCACACCAGAAGACTTGGCCGCCATCAAACAGTGGATGGAAGAGCGCAATCGCCTTCTCGCCTACCGCGACATCGATGATATTCACCGCGCGGTGGACTATCTCAACACCACAACCCAGTGGGCACAGTCCAAAGCCACGGATGAGCAGCTCGAAGCCGTCACTGACGCGATTCTTCTCGCAATGCATGACTTGCGTACAACCCTTGTGCGCAAAAAGTCCGAGCGCCTGCTGCAAGACTAACGCAGCGCATTAGCTCACTTCACGGTAAGCCCACTCATCTTCGCGACAATCGTGCTGTCTGTGTCGTCGCTGTCCGCCGACACAGCAAAGCCGACAAGTGCTTCAGGCGCGCCCCCAAAGGCCCGCTTGTAGTCAGCGGCAAAGTCGACGTTTTCATTATGCGCCCCCGTCCCTGCGCCACGCAAAACAACTGTCTTCCCGCGCGCCCCCAGATAGGGGCTGGCCAAAGATGCGCCGCGTTTGTGCGATCCGCCCCAAACATAGACTAAAACGCGGACCTGATCATTGCCCAGAAGCTTGGTCACTGACGCCCCCTTCAGCCGCGACGCCTCGGCGCGGGGCATAAATACCGCATATAGCGCGATATTGCGGTCGTCCCCGCCCTTGTTGCGTAGGTCTGTCGCAGGCACAGAGCGCTCCACGGCCCATGACCAAGCGGCAGAAGTGCTGCCCCATAGCGCCTCTGGCAAGGGCTTATGGATCAGCGAAACAGACCCTTCAGAGCCGATGCTCAGACTGCGCCCGCCATAGCCATAGTCATTCTTGGAAAACAGCGAGAACTTCTGGTGCTTCCACCCTGCATCAAAGCTCACCGCCTCGGCAGAGGCCTTCATCGGCAAGGCCAGAACAAAAGCAAAAACAAGGCAATTTCTAATGAACTGGCGCATTTCAGGCTCCTGTTGGCTTCACAAACGAGCCTATGCTGCAAACGCACGAAAGCAAATCAAGCTTGCTCCGCTGGCCTCACAGTTGAGTGATCCGGCTTTGGCCGCCAGCGTAAAAACCGCCAGATCAATAGCACAGCCGCGACGGCCAGCCCGACCGCCAGCCCGAGCCATATCCCGACACCGCCCAGCCCGAAGGTCACCCCCAAGAGATAGGAGACAGGGACACCAATAATCCAATACGCGATCCCTGCGATCACCATAGGCACGCGCGTATCCTGAACCCCGCGCAACACCCCAAGCGCCATGACCTGCGCCGCATCCACGAGCTGAAACAGCGCTGCGGCCGCCATAAGCCCGACGCCAATCGCCATCACAGCCGGCGCATCAGGGTCACTCGGATCCAAAAACGCGCTCAAAAGCAGCTCAGGCATCACAAGAAAAACAACAACAGCTAGGCTCGCAAAAATCATCGACATCCCGAAGACAGTATAGCCTCCGTGTCGCAGGGCACCGATCTCCCCGCGCCCAAAGGCTCGCCCCGCGCGCACGGTGGCCGCATTGCTCAGGCCCAGATGCACCATAAACGCGAGAGAAATCACCTGCATCGCAATCCCGTGCGCCGCAAGCTGCAGTGTCCCGATCCAGCCCATCATCACAGAACTCGCCGCAAACAGTCCGACCTCGGCCAGAGCGGTAATCCCGATCGGCCAGCCAAGCTTGAAAACCTCACCAAATGCTTCCCAATCCGCGCGCCAAAAGCGCACAAAAAGCTGGTGCTCAGGCGTTGCCCATTGCGCGTAAGCCATGATCAGCACCAACGACAGCAGCTGCACCACAAGCGAAGCCCACGCCGCACCAACAATGCCAAGTTCAGGCGCACCCCAATTTCCAAAAATAAGCATGTAATTCACCAGCGCATTGGCAAAGACCGCCGCCACCGTGATCCAGAGCACAGCCTGCGTCTTTTCCAACGCCGCCAGAAAGCTCTTAAGCGTCATCACCATCAGCGCCGGAAATATGCCCCAGCCTGCAATCGCCAGATAATCCGCTCCCATAGCCGCTAGCTCGGGCGCTTGCCCCAAAGCCAAAAGCACATGCTCAGCAAACAAAAAGAACGGCATCACAGCGACACCAAACATGATCGAGGCCCAAAGCCCCATCCGCGTGACCCGCCGCGCCTGACGCTCATCGCCCGCGCCTTCCGCTGTCGCAACCTTTGGCATCACTGCCCAGGCAAAGCCCGATCCAAAGATGAAAAAGACAAAGAACATCGTCCCCGCCAAGACCTGTGCTGCCAAAGCGTCGACATCATACCAGCCAAGCATCAGCGTATCGATCAGCGTGATCATCATCTGCGCCACATGGCTGCCAACAAGCGGCAGCCCAAGCACGAGATAAGCTTTGATGTGGTCACGCGTTGTCTGGGTCATAAACAAGACCTACGCGGCGCAGGAAGGCGGGGCAAGACTTGTCACATCAACACAGCGCGCGCTGCGTTACCTAATTTTGCGTTAACAAACACCTGTTTCAGGCGGTGCACGGGTTGTGCACGCCTTGTGCACGCTTTTCAGCCCCCTAGAATCACAGTGGTTTAGGCCTGTTAAGACATCAAAACGCCGCCTTCACCGCGCCTTAAGGTTGGTCTGCCCGTGCTGTTTAAGATTGTGTCTATACCGCCTTTGCGCTTTAGAGGGTGACGCTGCGCAACCCAGAGGCCCACCCCCATATGACACACACTCCAAACCCGCTTGAGCCTCTCCCCTTAAGGCTCGCGAAACGCATATTGCTCGTGGTTTTAGGCCCTGTCTATTTCCTCTACATCGGCTTTGTGCCGCTCCTCTGCGCGCGCCGGAAAGGCTTTCGCGGCTGGTATTGGCGTACCGTCAAACGCGCCTGCTCGCGCCTGCTAATGCTGCTTAGCATCCGTGTGGAAATCTCGCAAAAAGATCAAGAAACACTGGCCCATGACACCGACAGCCTGATCGTCATCAACCACCGAAGCCACCTTGACGGCGTCACGCTAATGGACGCCATTCCTGATAGCAAATGGTTCACCTTCGCGGCCAAAAAAGAGCTCTGGGACGCGGCGTTGCTCAGCACAGGTTTCAAAGGCGCTGGGCTTGTCGAGATCGACCGCCAGAGCGGCAAGGTCGCCATGGAAACTCTGACATCCGCAGTTGAAACCATGCCAGCGCGCCGCTCTGTTGTGCTCTTTCCAGAGGGCACACGCGTCACTTCTGCTTCCCTCGGCCCCTTCAAAGCAGGCGCCATCGTCGTCGCCCGCGCCACAGGCCGCAGCATCCGCCCGATCGTCATAATAGGCTCCGACACCCTCCTGCCACGCGGTAAGCTTTTGCCCCATAGCGGCTTGATAACGCTCAAGGTTTTGCCACCGTTTTACTGCGATTCCTCGGCCTCGGTCGAAGCCGATCTCGCACGCCTTCACGCCGCAATGTCGGCGATCTTTGAGAGCGGTGCTTAAGGCTCGCGGAAAGCTTCGCGTGATTTGTAGAGCGGCTTGAGCAAATAAGTCAGAACGGTCTTAGCCCCCGTGTGCAGCTCCACATTGGCCTGCATTCCGGGGCGGATTTCAATGCGGCTCTGGCGCGCATTGAGCTGGCTCATATCGACTTTCACAGTCACTTTATAATGCGCCGAAGCATCAGGATCGCGCGCATTTTCGTCCTTGAACGTATCTGCCAAAATCACATCCACCTCGCCTTTGAGCGAGCCATATATCGTGTAATCATAAGCCGATAGCTTCACAGTCGCCTCCTGCCCACGGCGGATATTGGCGATGTTCTTGGGCTGCACCCGCGCCTCGACAAAAAGCTCTTCATCCAGCGGGATGATCTGCAATATCTCCTCACCAGGGCGTACAACCCCGCCAATCGTTGTCACGGCAAGCCCGTTGACGATCCCGCGCAACGGCGCGCGCAGCGTGGTGCGGCTAAGCTGGTCCTGTCCCGACTTCAAACCCTGTTTCAGCGTCGCGATTTCCTTGAGCGTGTCAGAGTATTCTTCAGCCCGCTCAAGCCCTGTCTTGGTGACAATCTCGTCATGGCGGATCTTGGCGTCGGCATAAGCCTTGCGCGCCCGCGTCACTTCGATCAACGCCACAATCTTCTTCTTGAGAAGATCTTCCATAAGCTGCTTTTCCTGCTCCGCCTGCGCAAGGACTTGGCGCGCGCCCTCACGCGCTGTCGCATACTCGGTCTGGCGCGCCACCAATAGTGCTCGCTCAGAGGCAACAATCTCTGGGCTGCGCACCTGCAAAGCTTCAGGCACACCAAACTCATGGCGCCCCTCCAGCTCGGCCTCCAGCCGCAGACGGCGAATATCAAGCGCAATGATCTGGTCTTGCAAATCATCAACCGAAGATTGGAACTGCGTGCCTCTGAGGCGTGCAAGCACATCACCCTCGGCCACAACCTGCCCTTCCTTCACGAGAAGCTCGGCCAAAATACCGCCCTCAAGGTTCTGGATGATCTGCGGTCGAGAAGATGAAATCATCTCACCATCCGCGCGCACAATCTCGTCAACCCATGCAAAAGCAGCCCACAAAATAAAGATAAATACAGTCGCAGCACAGAGCCAGATGGTCAGGCTCGGCCCACGCATCTTGACGCTGAGTTGCCCCGCAAGATTGGTTGATGTCGCTGCATTCATGCTGCCCCGCCTCCTGCACCCTTATTGAGATGCGCCAAAACCTGATCGCGCGGCCCATCCACAGCCATACGACCGTTTTGCAAAATCAATGTGCGCGTGGTCAGCTGCAAAATCGGAACCCGATGCGTCGCAATGACAGCCGTGCGCCCCTTGAGCCAAGTCTGCAAACGGTCCACAAGAACCTTTTCAAGCGTCTGATCCAGTGCCGCCGTCGGCTCGTCCAGCAAGCAAATCTTGGGGTTCTGCAGCCAGAGCCGCGCCCAGCCGATAGACTGGCGCTGACCAATTGACTGCCCTGATCCGCCATCACGAATATCCAGATCAAGCCCCTTGGCGTGGTTCTTCACAAACGGCCCTAGCCCCGCAAAATCGAGCGCCTCAAGCAAGCGCGCATCATCGCGCTCCAACATGTTGAGATTGAGATTGTCCCTGAGCGTCCCTGCAAAAAGCTTCACCTCTTGGCCGAGATACCCAACCATACGGCGCAAGTCGCGGGGATCGATCTGCCCCATTTCCATACCATCAAGCAAAACACGGCCCTGCGTCGGGGCATATAGCCCCGCCAATACCTTCAGAAGCGTCGATTTTCCCGAACCATTGGAGCCAAGAACAGCCACAGCCTCTCCAGCCTTCAGCTGCAAGGCGGCCACATCGAGCTGCGGCTTGCCGCCCTCGTCATACTGAAAGCGCATCTCATGCATATCATACGCCCCTGCGAGGCTCTCACGGCGCAAATAACTGCGCCCCTCAGCGCGATCCTGTGGCGCATCAGCAATAGCATGGAGTCCATCGAGCGCAGCCTTAACATTGCCCCAACGGGCCATCGTTCCTGTAAGTTGGGTCAAAGGCCCAAGCGTACGGCCCGTTAACAACCCGACAGCAATGATAGAACCAACGGTAAAATCACCTGCAAAAACGAGGTAAGTCCCCATAATCACAGCACAAACATAAGTCGCTTGCTGCACGCCCTGAGACCAGAACGTCAGAGCTGAAGCAAGCTTTCGTTGTTCGCTCGACTTAAGCGCAGACAAGGCTGTCAGCTCTTCCCAAAGGCGACGGATACGGTCTTCTGATCGCTGTGTTTTAACAGTATCAAGCTCGAATATCGTCTCATGCAACATCCGGCTTGCCTTGGCGCTCGCCCCTTGCGTTTCTTTGGTCAGCCGGATCATTTTTTTCTGGAGGAAAAACCCAGGAAGAACCATCAGAATACCACCAAGGACGAGCACCCAGACAACGTTTCCTGCGATGGAGGCCACCAGCAGGAGAAAAACAAAAATAAACGGGATATCCGCCAGCGCCCCGGCAGTAGAGGCGGTAAAAAACTCTCGCACAGAGCCAAACTCGCGCATCGAGCTGAAAAGCTGGCTTGGCTCTTGCCCCGCCCGTTCGCTGCGCATGCCAAGGATGCGATCCATCAACAGCTTCTGCACCCCAAGTTCGATCTGCCGCCCCGCCCCGTCCATAAGGCGCGCACGCGCAATCTTGAGAAGAGCTTCCATAATAATGGCAAGACCCGCCCCAGCGGCCAGCACCCAAAGGGTCGCCTCGCTCTGATGCGGGATCACGCGGTCATAGACCTGCAAACTAAAGAGCGCCACAGCCACAGCCAGCAGGTTGGCGACGAGCGATCCGAGCACCACCTCGCCAAAAGCGCGACGAAAGCGGCCGAACTGACCCCAGAACCAATGTGGTAAACGTGTTTCGGGGGTATGCGCACGGCTGATCTGCTTCAGCTCGGCCTCAGCTTTCACGACAAGCCCTGTGAAATAGGGTTCAAACTCTCCCAAAGGCACAAGCGCGCGATTGTCAGGGCAGGTCTTGTCATAGATCACGAGCGCTGAGTCTTCCTCGCCCATGACAAGTAAAAACTGTCCACTCGTCATCACAGCAAGCGCAGGCCAGTCCGCATTGATCGCGTGGTTGACAGTCTCGACAGAGGTGTTCAGCCCCTGCTTTTGCAAGGCTTCAGCCAAAATACTCGGCTGCGCAACATCCGCTTCGCTTGTGCGGTGCTCCATACCTTCGAGCAAATCACGCGCCACGCAAGCCACACCCAAAATCCCTGCTTAGGTCGCCGCAAGTTCTGCCCTCGCCTTGAGCCGCTCGCCTTTCGGGGCGGCTGCCAAAGGCACAACAGAGGGCGCTGCATTCGCTGGCCGCGCCATCACTTTCATGGGCTTAATCTGGCCGATAACAGGCGTCTTGCCGCGCTCAGCGGCCCGTTCGGCGGCAACACGCACCGCGTGCCCCTCGTCATCCACCACCCGCCGCTCGATCCGGGGCTTAGCCTTCTGCTCTATGGCAGGCTCCCGCTCAGGCACCACCTTTTACATAGGAGCAGGCGCCGTCTGATTGGCGACAGATTTTAGCTTGGCCTTCCCGCCAGCCTTGATTGTCAGCGAAAGCGGCTTCTTCTGGGTCAAATGTCGTCCCCATCCGCTAAGAGACCAAGGTCCTTGGCCATATCAAGCCGCGCACGTACCAGATCGTATTTGACGGCAATCTCGCTCTCCGCCTGTGCTGCATACGTTTCATAAACTCCAACCACATCCATCACCTGTCTCTGGCCCGCATCATACTGGCTCTGAAACAAATCAAGGTTGGCCTTTGCTCCCCCCGTCAAAGCACGCGCTTCAGCAAGCTGACGGTTGAGTGCAGCGGTTTCGGCCTCTTGCTTGGCAAGGCGACGGTTGGCTTCCTCCTGTGATTGTGCCACACGGCGGCCCGCGGCCTCTTCCGTCGCGGTGATGGCTTCAAGATTGGCGCCCATACCGATCCCGATTGGGTTGGTTGGCGCAACGTTTCCAGTCAGACCTCCCCCGTTTGAAGACACAGAAGCCGAAACTGTGGGCAAATAGCCTGCACGGTCAATCTGCGCATTGGCGATCGAACGGCCCTTCTCGGCTTCTGACAACAAGACTTCCAAAGGCTGCGCGCTGTAGCGGCTCACCTCAAGCTGTGTGATACCCTCGACCTCGCCCAGCTTTTTCACAGACATAGCATTGAGCTCGGCCACAGAGGCCAGAGCAATCTCGGTTTCAGCGTTAAATTGTGCCTGCATCTTTGCAAGCTTGTGACGTATCACGCTAAGGTCAGACATATCTGATACCCCGCCCTTGACCCGCTCCGTCATGATCCATCCAAAATGCTTCATATCCTCAAGCGCACCGCCGAGCATAGTGGCCGTCTCGCGTGCTTCTTGCCCACGCAGATAAAGCATCAACGCCGTATGCACGCGCTCGTTTGTATCAATCGACAAGTTCACAGCCGCCACTTCCACATCGGACTTGGCAAACTCGCGCTCGGCCTTCTTGCGCCCGCCCGAGTAAAGCACAGTGTCGAGCACGATGCTGGCCACTGCATCACTTAACGATGTGAGGGAAATACTTGGCCCCAATGTGGGCAGCCCGTTCTTTGATTGCGCCTCAGCGCGCAGTCGGGCCGAGCGCAGCTCGCTCTCTGCCGCGCGTGAATTGGCCGCCAAGACAGGCGTGGCAACGCGTTCAAATGCGCTGCCTCTGGGCAAAACGCTTTGCCGTGCCTGAAGAGAAGAAATCACAAGCGACTCCGCCGCTTCCTTTTCCCGCTTCTGCACAGCCTGCGTATCAAGATCCGCCGCTTTAAAGCGGCTCACCTCTGGCAAACCCGACATGCAACCGCTCATCAAGGTAACCATTAAAATTGCACTCGTGGCCCTTAGGCCCAATAGGTTCTGCCCCATAGATCGCCCCGTTTTTTATTAGGCGTTATAATTTTGGGTGAACGGGGGCGCGCCAAACACGCGCGCCCATGCTCAAATCTTAAATCACAACCGTGACATCGTCGTCGATCAACACAGTGTGGTCATCACCGATGGTATAGACATCATATGTCTGTCCACCTTCGCTGACAATCGCCGTTGTCTTGACCGCGCCAGTGATGTTGACTGTGTCGTCATCCCCGCCATGGATTGCCAAGGTGGTCGAATTCTCCGCAAAGGCCTCGATCTGATCCAGCGAGAGCGTCAGATTTGTATCTTCCGCAAAGGTCAGATCAATCGCCTCGATTTCAAGGCCAGCAAGCCCCGTGTTGACACTGCTCATGTCGATATTGGAGTTGCCCGGATCATCCAGTGCCATAAGGGTACTTGAAACGTTGCCCGCATCATCCGTGGCGGACACAACAAGGTGCGACCCATCTGGAACAGTGCGGTCAAAGCCGAAGACGTTATTGCCGCCAACACGCGCCGCACCGTTTTCATCCGCAATCAGCGTAACACTATTGTCTTGCGCCACCTCATACACCGCTTGTGTATCCACACTATCTTGCACCCAAACAGCCGCATAACCGTCATCGACACTCGTTTCCGCAAAGATTTCAGGCGTATCTGGTAGCGCTGCATCAATATCGATGGTCTGCGTGAGGCTGTCCACGTTGCCGGCTGCATCACGAGCATTAACCACCAGATCAGCACTGTACTCCTCCGCCGAGAAGGCCGAGGCAGGCAGATCAAGCGTCCAGTTCCCGTTGGCATCAACCGTGGCGTTATAGGTCTCACCGCCAAAATCGACCGTCACAGTAGAGCCGGCCTCGACTTGGCCAGAGACGGTAATCCCATCACGGATTTCAGTGGCATTGAAAACAGTGTTGCTGCCTTCCTGAACAGCCCCGCCTGACAATGCGTTGACGAAGGTGTCAAACTCGACATCGCGTGACGCTGTCGCCGTGTTACCTGCGCGATCCGTCACAGCCACTTGGAGCTGATAAGTGTCTTCCGCATCTGGCAGATCGTTTTTGGGGAAGGTCACAGACCAATTCCCTGCAGAATTGACTGTCGCATTGCGCGACACACCGTCAATTGTCACAACAACCGAGGTCGAGCCTGCTTCTGTTGTGCCGCTAAACGTCACGCCATCGTCGCGCTCAGCGCCGTTGATCACGTTGTCTGTGGTGACATTATCCACCGAGACGCCAAGGTTGCGCACTTCGGTATCGACTTCAACAGAGCCAGTCACGGTGCGACTGTTGCCAGCCGCGTCCGTTGTTGTGGCCGTAATTGGCGCCGTATACTGTCCGCCAGCGATCTGGCTCGCGCCAAAGTTGGCTGTCCAGTTGCCGCTTGCGTCCGTCACAACATTTACGGTGGCCGTGCCCATCTGAACCTGAACCAGATTTCCCGCATCCGACGTGCCACGCACAACCACACCCTGCGTCAGCGTCGAGCTGTTGCCAGCCCCGTCTGTCGCCACAGCGGTCATAGTAAACGTGCTGCCGTTTGATTGTGGGATTTCGCCTGCTGAGTAGCTCACAGTCCAGCTGCCATTGGCCGCCACGTTTGCAGCGCGATCGATCCCTGCAAAGTTGACCATAACTGTGGAACCAGGCTCCACCGTTCCGCCAAAATTCACGCCGTTTAGCGCTTCTGACGCACTCACAACATTGTCGCTACCGCCAGTGGTCGTATTGATCATGTAGTTTTCAACCAACGTGTCAAACTCGACAGTGCCAGTTGTACTTGAGCTGTTGCCGACAGCGTCTGTGGCCGTCACGCTGACATTGCCTGTGTAGTCTCCGGTGCGCACCTCACTCGAACTGTAACGAACCGTCCAGTTGCCCTGCGCATCGACTGTAGCATTTTGCTGAACGCCATCCAGCGTCACAACAATGCTTGAGCCAGGCTGTGTTGTGCCCGTCAAAGTCACACCGCCGCCATGCTCGCCCCCGTTGATAACTCCGTCAGCACCACCATTCGCACCGCCAAATGTGACGTTGCTGATCGTATCTACAACAAGAGTTTCAACCGTGGTGGTTGAGTTGCCGTAGCTGTCTGTGGAAACGATGGTCACATCAGTCTCATATTCTCCACCCTCGACTTCACTTGTCGAGAAGGTCACAGACCAGCTGCCATCCTCACCCACAACTGTCTCATGGGTCACTGAGCCAATGGTAACCGTGAGCGCGGCACCCGCCTCACCCGTGCCACTAATCTCTACACCATCACTGTAGTCAGCTGATGCCACCAAATCACCCGTAGACTGAACACCATCCGCCAAGTTAATGGCTGGCCCTGTGAGGTCCACTGTCACGCTCGGCCCCTCAAGGCCAGTGACCGTGCCGTTAGGCTCGGTGATAACAACGCCCGCAGCATAGCCGCCATCAGCTGGGAAAGTCGCACCTGCAAATGTCGCAGACCAGTCGCCGTTTTCGTCCGACACAACTGTCACAACCTCTTCGCCGATTGTCACAACAACCTGCGACCCCGGCTGCGCCGTTCCCGTCACCTCAACAACCTGATCCGCTTCGGTCACATCGTCACCGTCGATCACAACTGTCGCATCATTCACGGTTGGTTCAACATAAACAGGTGTACCGCCACCACCGCCGCCGCCAGAAACGCCACCCAGCACGCCGATACCACCCGCAACAGCCGCCGCAGTCCCAACGCCGCCAAGACCGCCAAGAAGCCCAACTGCGCCAAGCATCGAGACCTCTTCCTCTTGGCCCATCGCCGCATGCGCGACCTCCGTGCCATCCACGAAGATCAAATCATCGCCAGCGCCGTATTTGCCCCATGTCTCTGCAACACCGTATTGGCCATAGAGCTCGCCATTGGCGCCATCGACCAGCGTCACTTCGCTGATGTATGTGTCCGCAGATACGTAGAGCTTAGCCACTGGTGTGCCCGAGCCGTCAAAAAAGTTTTCCAACAGGATCACGCGCCCATCAACGAGCGTAATCTCAAGATTTGTGCCCGCACGGCCATAGCGAACAATGTCGCTCTGCCGTAGGTTAAAGGAATACTCCCCACCCGCACTTGCTTGAATTGCTGTAAGATTTTGGTCTGCTGATACGTTTCCACGATCAACAGAACCCGTGCCACCACGGGCAACGAAACTAATAGGTTCCATCACTACACCACCATTTGCCTCAACATGAGCGGCGTCATTGAATGCGCCGCTTTTCTGCCACAATGGTTACCCATAAAAAACGCATTTGAATAGTGTCTATTTAGGGGGAACCCCCAAAATACTGCGTCATACCTAATATTTAGGGGGTTTTCCGTTGCACGCCTGCAACAAAGCAAAATGCTGTTTATGCTCTCAAAGCCAGCAAAACAGCCCACTTGGAGCGCTATTTCAAAAATACATGCCCCGTCATGCTCGCGGGAATATCGGCTCCCAAGCGGCTCAAAATAGTTGGCGCAATCTGGAGTTGGTCGATTTCCGCGTCCTGATGCGGCCCCTGCCCATCGCCAAAATAATATAGCGCCGTCAGTTGTTGCAAGTCGCCCTTGCCGCCGTGATGTCCACGATCGTCCTGCCCGTGGTCTGCCGTCACAATGATCTCGTATCCCATAGCGCGCCACTTCGGAATAAACGGCGCCAACATCTCGTCCATGACGGCGCAAGCATGGTCCATCTCCTGACAGTCATGGAAAAAGCGGTGCCCCATGCTGTCGAGCGTGCAGGTGTGCAGCATGCCATAATCCAGTCCAAAACGCGCACATAGGTTTGTCAGCGTCCCAAACAGGTCCACATCAGAAGGCGTCATCTGATTGACCAGCCCATACCCCGTCATTGTATGAAAGCGCCCATGGTTGATCGTCGCGCTCTCGGGCTCGTCGTATTCAATGTCGCGCACATAGTCGAAAGGATGGCGGTTGAAAAACTCGCTCCAGAACGAATGCGCCACAGCCCCCGTCACGCCGCCCACCTTGCGAACAGCGGCAAACACATCTTCCTCTTTGAGACGAAAGACGTTCCCGTTGCCAGTACAGCCGTGCACCTGCGGGCTCACACCCGTGTGCAGGCTTGCATAGCAGCTCGCCGAAATCGACGGCAAGACAGCTCGGTGCACAAAGCGCTGTGCCTCCCCGCTGTCCACCCAGCCTTCCAAGTTGCCAAACAGCCTGCGAAAATTGCGCAAAGGCACCCCGTCCAGAATGATCAAAAGTAATTTGCGCTTCATCGTTATGTCTACCTCGCCGCAGTCTGCAGCTCAAAACTGTTCAGCCTAGCTTTTCTCTCTCTAAACGTTCAGGGGAGAAAGGTTTCCAAAGCCAGCAAGCTTTGGAAACTGAAAGGGGCAAAGCCTCTCTCGCCACGGTTGCGCTTTCGCCGCGCGAAAACCCGACCCTTTCTCAGTTCCCCGCGCTTTCCATCTTGCGGTTCGCAATCACGTCTTCCAGCCAGCCGAGCTTCATTTCGGGCACAGAGCTCAGCAACAGGTCGGTATAGTCGTCAAATGGCGGGCTCAAGACCTCGGTCTTTGTGCCATACCGCACCACCTCGCCCTGATACATCACGGCAATACTGTCCGCGATCGCCCGCACCGTTGCGAGATCATGCGTGATAAAGAGATAAGCCACATTCTCGATCTTCTGCAAATCCAGTAGAAGTTTCAGAATGCCGTCCGCAACGAGCGGATCAAGCGCGCTTGTCACCTCGTCACAGATAATGAGCTTTGGTTTCGCTGCGAGTGCGCGCGCAATACAGACCCGCTGCTTTTGTCCCCCGCTGAGTTCGGCGGGGTAGCGGTCCTGAAAGCCCTTACCAAGTTCGATCTCGTCCAAAAGCTCCTGAATACGCTTCTGCTTCTCGGCGCCCCGCAACCCGAAGTAAAACTCAAGCGGGCGGCCAATAATAGTCCCCACGGTTTGACGCGGGTTCATCGCAGTATCCGCCATCTGATAGATCATCTGCAACTCGCGCAAGTCTTCTCGGGGTCGCGTGCGCATCACAGGGTTAAGGTCACGCCCCGCAAAATGCACCCGCCCCTCGCGCTGTGGCAACAGCCCTGTGATCACCCGCGCCAGCGTCGATTTTCCAGAGCCACTTTCTCCGACAACAGCGAGCGTCTGACCAGGGTGCACCTCGACATTCACATCTTTCAGAACATCAAACTTCGTGCCTTTGTAGCGCGCCGTTATATTCTCGCAAATCAGGACAGGCTCGCTTGTGGGCTGCTTTTCCTCGTGGTCAATCGAGCGCACAGAGACAAGCGCACGGGTGTATTCTTCTTGCGGCGCATTGATGATCTGATCAACGGAGCCATATTCCACCATCTCACCCATCTTGAGCACCATGATGTCATCACTGACCTGCGCTACAACAGCCAGATCATGCGTAATATAAAGTGCCGCCACACCAGTGTCGCGAATGGCCTCCTTGATGGCCATCAAAACGTCGATCTGCGTGGTCACATCAAGCGCAGTCGTCGGCTCATCAAACACCACAAGATCAGGCTCAGGACAGAGCGCCAGCGCCGTCATACAGCGCTGCAACTGCCCACCCGAAACCTGATGAGGATAGCGCCTTCCGATACGTTCAGGCTCAGGCAATCCAAGCTTTTCAAACAGTACAATCGCGCGCGCCTCGGCCTCGGCCTTGGTGAATTTCCCATGTCGGATCGCAGCTTCCGTAACCTGTTCCAATATCTGCTTTGCAGGGTTGAAGCTCGCAGCCGCAGACTGGCTCACATAGGTAACTTCCCCACCGCGCAAGGAGCGCAGATCGCCCTTGGAGGTTTTCAAGATGTCGCGCCCATTGACCCAGACTTCGCCGCCCGTCAGCTCAACGCCGCCGCGCCCATACGCCATGCTGGCGAGGCCAATGGTCGACTTGCCAGCGCCGGACTCTCCAATCAGGCCCAGCACTTTTCCTTTTTGCAGATCAAAAGAAACACCGTGCACAATCTCGATATCATGCGGCTTTTCTCCGGGCGGATAGACTGTCGCCCCGATCTTGAGGTCACGTACTTTGACAAACGCTTCAGTCATCCGCGGCCCCCTTTCAGGCTGGTGGTTCGGTTCAATACCCAATCCGCCACAAGGTTCACACTGATCGCCAGCGTCGCAATCGCAATCGCAGGATAAAGCGCGGCCCCGATGCCATAGATAATCCCGTCTTTGTTTTCTTTCACAATCCCGCCCCAGTCTGCCAGCGGCGGCTGCACACCAAGGCCAAGGAAGCTCAGCGTCGAAATAAACAAGACCATAAAGATAAAGCGCAGGCCCAGCTCGGCCACAAGCGGGCTCAGTGCATTTGGGAGGATCTCCCGAAAGATCACCCAAAGCCGACCCTCACCGCGCAGACTGGCGGCCTCGACATATTCCATCACATTGATATCGACGGCCACAGAGCGCGCCAAACGGAACACGCGTGTCGCGTCCAGCAATCCCATGACCAAAATGAGCACAGGGACCGTCACGGGAACCATAGCAAGGATCACAAGCGCCAGAATAAGCGAGGGGATCGCCATCAAAAGATCAACCAAACGGCTCAGGAGCTGATCTGCCCAGCCACCCAAAACAGCGGCCAGAAAGCCAAGCGTCGACCCAGTCACAAAGCTCAGGATTGTGCCCGCCGTGGCAATAAAGATCGTTGTCTGCCCACCATAGATCATCCTTGTGAGGAGATCGCGGCCAATGTTGTCTGTGCCCAGCAGGTGCTCGGCACTCGCTGGCTCCCAAACATCGCCGACAATCTCGGCCATACCATAGGGCGCCACAAAGCCCGCAAAGATTGCCACAAAGAAATAGACCCCTGTGATCATCAAGCCAATGAGAGCCGAAAGAGGGATATTCTTAATCATTTAGGATGCCTCAATCTCGGGTTCGCCAGGATCGAAATGATATCTGCCAGCATGTTAAGCCCAATGTAGATTGCCGCAAAGATCACGCCACAAGCAAGCACAACAGGCACATCTCGCTTTGTCACCGCATCGACCAGAAACTGCCCCATGCCTGGATAGACAAAGACAACTTCAATGACGACTACGCCCACCACAAGGTATGCCAAGTTCAGCATTACCACGTTCACAATCGGGCTCACCGCGTTTGGAAAGGCGTGTTTGGCAATCACGTTGAATACGCTGAGCCCCTTGAGCTCGGCGGTTTCGATATAGGCCGATTGCATCACATTCAGGATCGCGGCCCGCGTCATCCGCATCATATGAGCCAAAACAACGAGCGTCAGCACCATCACAGGCAAAACAATCGACTGAAGCTTTTGCCACAGAGACATATCATCATTGATCATCGCAAGCGCCGAGCCAAAGCCAAGCTTCACCGCGAGGAAATAGACCAGTACATAGCCGATCAGAAATTCAGGAATAGAAATCGTCGTGAGCGTCACGCCCGAGATCAGCTTGTCAGGCCAGCGGTTGCGATAGCGCACGGCCAGAAGCCCCAGAAATATTGCCAGAGGGACAGAAACAATCGCAGCCCAGAACGCAAGGAACAGCGTATTGCCAAGCCGCTTGCCAACACTTTCCGCAATATCAAGACGGTTGATAATAGAAACCCCCATATCGCCCTGAAGGATGCCGCCAAACCACTCGAAATACCGCGTGGTAGCCGGGCGATTAAGGCCCATCTCCTCGCGCAGGTTGGCAAGGCTTTCAGGCGTGGCCGCCTGCCCCAATACGGCTTGTGCCGCATCTCCGGGCAAAGCTTCGGTCAACCCGAAAATCAGCACAGAGGCGGCGACAAGGAGGAGTATGCCCAGCGTAAACCGCTGGGCAATCAGTTTTATAATCGGATGCATGAAACTCTCTCGCTTACGCGAGCCATGTTTTATGCGTGATGTATCCATTCATGAGCTCTGCGTTCGGGTCAGTTTCCCAGCCCACAACGTCATTGCTAACCGCATCGACAAAGTCGTTGAACATCGGGCAGATAAGGCCGCCCTCGTTGCGCACGATCATACCCATTTTGGAGTACATCTCTTTGCGCTTGGCAGTGTCGAGCTCGGCACGCGCCTTCACAAGCAAATCGTCAAACTCGGCGTTCTTGAACTTTGTGTCATTCCAGTCTGCCGTAGAGAGATAGGCCGTTGTGTACATCTGGTCCTGTACAGGACGACCGCCCCAATAGCTCGCGCAGAACGGCTGCTTGTTCCAAACTTCTGACCAATAGCCATCATTCGGCTCACGCTTGATCTCAAGCGGAATACCCGCCTGTGCCGCTGTCTGCTGGAAGAGCGCCGCCGCATCGACAGCCCCCGGGAAGGCCCCATCCGCAACGCGCAGGATGATCGGGCTGCCATCATGGCCAGACTTTTTGTAATGCTCTGCGGCTTTGGCAAGATCAAATTCACGCTGCGGGATGCTTGCGTCAAACAGCGGATAAGCCGCATTGATCGGCATGTCATTGCCCACAGAACCATAGCCCTGCAAAATTTTCTCAACAATTTCAGAGCGGTTGATGGCATACTTCAGCGCCATACGCAGCTCGTTGTTGTCAAAAGGTGCTGTGTCGGCATGCATGATAAATACATAGTGCCCACGGCCTGGTGTCGAATTTACCGTCAAGTTTGGCGCGCGCCCAAGAAGACCCGCAATTTTTGGTTCGACGCGGTTGATCGCGTGGACCTGACCAGACTGAAGAGCAGCCGTTCGCGCCGTCGCATCGTTGATAACGATGATCTCAACGCCATCGTAGTTCGCCGCATCACCCCAGTAGTTTTCGTTCCGAGAATACACGTGACGCACGCCAGGCTCATCCGCCTCAAGCTTGAAGGGCCCGGTGCCGATACCTGCCCCTGGATTGTCCATGCCGCCATTTGGCTGAATCACAAGGTGATAATCCGCGATCAGATAGGGCAAATCCGCGTTGGCTTCATTCAGCTCAACTTTGAGTGAATCTCCGTCGATGCTGACGTTTGAAATCCCCTTCATGATGCCAAGCGCACCAGATTTTGAGTCTTCATTCGAGTGGCGCTCCATCGTTTGAAGCACATCCTCTGGAGTCATGGTCTTGCCATTGTGAAACTCAACATCCTTGCGGATCTTGAACATCCAAGTTTTCGCATCAGCCGAGCTCTCAAAGCTCTCCGCTAGCTTTGGCGCAAGTCCGCCGTCCGCACCAACTTCCACAAGGGTTTCGCCAAATTGGCGGCCGTTGTGAAACGGCACTTGGCTGGCATATGTCGCAGGATCAAGCGAGTTTGTGCTTTCCCCACCGACAGAACCGAGCTTAAACACGCCGCCCTTTTTGGGGCCTTCCGCATAGGCCGCGTCTGCAAGCATTGTGGTGGCTGCTGCCGCCGTCACACCCAGCGCGCTGGCCTTGCCCATAAAGTCGCGTCGCGACAGTTTGCCTTGGGCCACACGTTTCTTTAGATAATCAAGTTCGTTGGTCATTCTCTTCTCCCGTTGAAAGTCTCGCCGCTTCGAGGCGGCTTTTATTGATTACTGAGTCAATGAAAGCCGATTGCGTCTGAGACAGCAAGCATTTTCTCATGACAGTTTTGTGGCATTTCTCACATCATATCGCGGGCAATCGCCTCCTCAACATCGCGCTCATAGATCAGAACGTTGTTCTCATAGGCTTCAAGACGCCCACTCAGATAGAAGGTGTTAAGGTCACTTTTCATCTCCGCAAAGGTTTCGGTTCGCAATATTATGTCGTCGCGTTCGGTTTCTTCCGTCCAATGCGTGCTCCCCCGCGCCGAAAGCGGGTCATCAGGGTGAATCACCCAGGTCTCCCGTGACACCCCGCCGCTCACAAGCCCGTGCGCACTGTCACGCCGCTTGCCAAAATCGTCATTGATGATCAGCGTGATCAGCCCCGTCTCGTGGTCCGTAATCTCTCGCTTCTCGTTGCGTGGCGCGCGCAGCTCTTCTGTTTGCCAACCGTCCGCACCCGTCGCCTCTTCAAAGCTCCACTCGTCGGCGTCTGCCAAAGCCCGCTCAGACAGCAGCAAAGCCCCGCCACTCACAGTCACACGCCCCGCTTCTGGCGAAGGCCAGATCAAAGGCCAATAGGCTGTCGATACCGCCACAGCAATGCGATGCCCCTCAGGCACACGATAGGCAATGTGATCAAGCTCGATCTCAAGCTCGACAGGCTTTCCAATCGGCATCTCCTCGGGGGCCGCCGAGCTCTCGCGATGCGTCAGATTGAGCACGCCAAAGCTGATCCGCGTGCACGCACCGTCTGGATGCACATGGTTAAGGCGCACACATATCTGCCCTTGCGCCGTCTCACTTGCCAAAGTGAGGCGCAGCTTTGACCGCCCCACAATATCAACAGAGCGCGCAAGCGCAGGCACCGTCCAAACAGCGGAGTATAGGTCATCCACCCGCTGATCGTCCGAAAGCTCTGGCCCACGGCCAATGGCGTAATACTCTCCGCCGCCGAGCCCACAGTGCTGCGGCGAGGCAATCTCGACATGCGTCCCGCCCTCGGAGCCGAGCCGCCCGTCTGGGCCAAGAGGGTACTCACAAATTTCACCGCCGCTCGTGGCATCAGCCAGCCAAACGCCCTCCCGCGGCGCATTGAAACGACTGGGTCGATAGCCCTCCATCAGATAGCCGCGAAACGCAGGGTCGCTCTCGACCCCGGTCTCGATCCCCTTCAGCCACTTATCCCACCAACGCTTGGCCTCTTGAAGAAAGCCGATCCGTGGCTCAGGCGTAGCGATATGTGGATAGAGATGCACCCAAGGCCCACTGATCCCTTTCGCGCCTTCGATGTTTTCAATCAAAGCAGGGACCGCGTTCTTATAGCCGTCCGCCCAGCCTCCGATGGCCAAAACCTTGGCCTTAATGCGGCTAAAGTCCTCACAGACAGAGCCATGCATCCAGAAACTGTCGCGCCTTTGATGCTTAAGCCAGTTGGCAATCAGAAATGGCTCGCTCTTTAACCGCTCCATCCAAATCTCGCGCCAATCCTCTCGCAACTCGGGATCAGGTGGGCGAGAGGAATAGGCCCACATGGTCGAAGACCATGCGAGGTTTTCATTGAGCAGGCACCCGCCCTTGTAGTGGATGTCATCTGCAAAGCGATCCACAGTGGAGCAGATCGAAATCACCGCCTTGAGCGGCTCGGGCTGCAGATAAGCCGTTTGGAGGCAGTTGAACCCGCCCCAGCTGATCCCTTGCATCCCCACAGTCCCGCTGCACCAGTCCTGAGCAGCAAGCCAGTGGATCACCTCACAGGCATCTTGTAGCTCTTGCTGGGTGTACTCGTCCTCCATGTGGCCATAGCTGTCACCATTGCCGCGCATATCGACCCGCACCATGGCATAGCCGCGCGCCGCCATCCAAGGATGGCTGATCTCATCCCGCGCACATGTTCCGTCGCGCTTGCGATAGGGCAAGTGCTCCAAAACTGCTGGTACAGGGTCCTCCCCCGCATCAATAGGCATCCACACCCGCGCCGAAAGACGCACCCCATCAGACATGACTATTGCCAAATCAGGAATATCAATGATCTCTCGTAAACCTTGTTCGCTCATGTTTTAGAGTGTGGCCTGCTCTGCGCAGGTGTCAAGCGTTCTAGCTTATCCCGCCATCCGCATCGGCAGATCTTCGGCCACAGGGGCTGACTCTGGTGCGCCACCCCATGTCATACTGATCGCACAATAGGGCCGCCCACCATAATCCACATGCGCACCGATCTCGGCTGCATCAAAACCGATGCTCCGCACAATCGCGCCAAAGTTTTTGCGGGTAAACGCCAGAAGTTCCACAGCCTCCACCTGCTCCATGTACTCTGCAATGGTCAAAAACAGCGCCTGCAAAGCCCCCCTGCCCGCAGCTTCAACACGGCTGATCTCCCAAACGCCCTCCGCCTGCGGCGCAGGCCGCGTGCCAAGTATCGAAGGCGGAATACCAGGCAGCAACCTAAGCGTTGCATCGCGCATCATATAGCTAAACTCGACAGTGCCGTAAGACACCCGCGCCAATGTCGGTAAAAGCCTCGCATAGCCTTCCACAACCCCGCCCCGCTCGACCAGAATATAAACTGTCTCAGCGCGGTCGTATTGGTCCTGCTCGATATGCGCACTGCACGGAATGTCCCACCCGAGCTTTTCGTGAAACAACACGCGTCGTTTGCGCAAATGGTCATGCACAAGCGCGCCATAAACGCCTCTGTTTCGGTCGGTCACAACAATACGGTTCCACATATGAAAAGCCCCCAGACAGGCTGCCGCGCGAAATCTGTTTTACTCGTGGCAGCCTGTTCAGGAAATACAACTTAAGGTTGCACTTCAAGCCAAAACGACCCCACCCGCTCAAAAATAAGGTTAACGCTGCAAAGGTGGAGCTAAACAGCAAAAGCCACTCAGAAAGACTGCAGGAATTACTACAGACCGTTTTCCGCAAGGCTGTTCAGCAAATCAAGAAGCTCATCCAGCTTGTCTTGCCCGACGCGTGCGCGCAGCTTTTCGGCGATCTCAAGGCTTTCCGGCTGCGCCGCCACCAACATATCGCGCCCTACTGTTGTGATTTCAACATGCACACGACGGCGATCTTCAGGGTTGCCTTTGCGTGCAATCAGCCCCTTCTTCTCCAGCAGCTGCATGATCCGAGTCAGAGACGGGTTGAGCAAACAAGCGGCCTCGGCAATCTCTTTCGGATCCATTCTACCGCGCTCATCCAGCACGCGCATCACACGCCACTGCTGTTCGGTCACGCCGATTTTGGACAGCATCTGCCTGTAAGGCGCCATAATAGCCTCCCGTCCACGCAACATAGCTATCGGCAAGGACCGCCCTGTGCTTGGCAAAAGATGGGCGGCGGTGCAGGGTTTATCTGTATCACTTTGGCTCATGCGCTCCTTTATGCGCAATGTGGGCTTTTGAGCAAGCAATTTGGCACTCAAAGCGCGCGAAGAGCCGCTCTGGCTGCGCACAGCGCCTCGAATTTGCTTCGCAAATCCGACCGATGCGAGAGGGCGCTGCCCTCTCGCGCTCTCCCGAGATATTTCTGGAAAGAAAAAGACGAATGCTCCTTGCCCACTTCCCTGCCCACGTCTCCTCTGCCATAATAGCCAAAACCCATAACAAGACGAGCAGCGGTACATGTCAGACGATCTCCTTTCCGGCGCGGGCGCAAGCCCCGACAGCTACGACGCATCCTCCATTCAGGTGCTCGAAGATATGGAACACGTCCGCCTGCGCCCCGGCATGTATATCGGCGG
>NZ_JAQWYD010000094.1:0-7725 GCF_029254145.1 Lentibacter sp. | reverse complement strand
TTCCCGGACGGGCGGTTTTTTGGTCGGGCTAGCAGGACTCGAACCTGCGACCTTCCGTCCCCCAGACGGACGCGCTACCAGGCTGCGCTATAGCCCGACTAAGGCTGCTTATTAGCGGTTTTGAGCCAGAGGGCAAGGGCAAATCTCTGTGTAATTTGGGCCTCGTGTCTCAGAGCCTTACAGGCTTAGGAGGCGCGCGCTTTGAGTGCGTTGCGGGCTTGCTCCAGAGCGTGGCGCGTTTCGCTATCAGGGCTGGCTTTAAAGGCGGCAATACGGCTGAGAAGGCCTGCGCTGACATCAAGCTCGGTGTCGCTTGGATCATCAGGTAGCGTGATAGTCAGAGACAGGGGCGCAGAGGCTTGGGCGTCTTCTGTGGGTTCTTTGGCGGCTTGCAGAAAGGACGGGAGAGCCGAAGGCTGTGTCTTGAGGTCAGATGCGCTATCGGCCTCTGTCTGTTCTGGCTCTTCTGAATCTTCTGGATCTGCTTTTGCGTCTGCCTCGGTGGTTTCGGGGGCAGCTTGGGGCGCTGCGGCCTCAGGCGATGCGTCTTGCGGTGGCGCCTTGGCGAATGTGTCTTCTGGTGTTTGGGTCTCTGTGGCCTCGGGCTCGTCGCTGCTTTTGCGGTGTGTGAAGGGCACGATGTCGGCTTCGGGCTTGGGCTCGTTCGGCGCGTCCACGGCCATGTCGATCGCATTGGTATCACTCACCGCATCTGCAAGCTCACCGTCGAGGGGCTGTGAGAGACTTGAGATATGTTTAACGCCATGATCACGAAGCATTTTTTGTGCGCCTTTGATGGTCATGCCATCGTCATGGAGCAGCTTTTTAATGCCGCCGAGCAACACCATATCATTGGGGCGATAATATCTGCGTCCGCCTGCGCGTTTCACAGGTTTGACTTGTGTGAATTTGCTTTCCCAGAACCTCAAAACATGGGTCGGCAAGTCAAGCCATTCGGCCACTTCGCTTATGGTGCGGAATGCTTCGGCTGATTTTGCCATGCTGTGAGACGCTCCTAGCGCTTATTGCCTGCTGCGACCCTGTCTTTCATGAGGTGCGAGGGGCGGAAGGTCAGAACGCGGCGGGGGTTAATTGGAACTTCCTCGCCAGTCTTCGGGTTGCGACCGACGCGGGCCGTTTTTTGGCGGACCGAGAAGGTTCCGAAGGAGGAAATTTTGACTTGCTCTCCTGTGACCAGCGCGTCGGAGACATGCTGGAGCACACTTTCGACAAGCTGCGCGCTGTCATTGCGTGACAGGCCGACTTCGCGAAAGACTGCTTCGCTCAGATCCATACGTGTAAGTGTTTTTTCGCTCATAACTATTCCCCTGTTTGGCCAAGCATAGGCCTGAGAGAGATTCCGAGTCAATATCAATGGCTTGGCGTGCAGCTTTTCAGCAATAAATGAGACGCATTCCAGGCGTTTTTACCAACGGATTGCGACTGCGCCCCACGCCAGACCGCCGCCGATGGCTTCGGTGAGGACGAGATCGCCTGTTTTGATCTTGCCTGTTGCGGCCCCGACAGAGAGTGCAAGCGGGATCGAGGCGGCAGAGGTGTTGCCGTGGTCCTGCACTGTGAGCACGACACGCTCCATTGGAACGCCGAGCTTTTTGGCCGTGCCTTGGATGATACGGATATTGGCCTGATGGGGCACAATCCAGTCGACATCACTGTGCGTGAGCCCCGCTTTGTGAAGGGCCGCATCGGCTGTTGAGGCCAGCTTTTCAACGGCTTGGCGGAAGAGGGCGTTGCCCTGCATGCGCAATTTTCCAGACGTGCCTGTCGAGGAGACGCCGCCATCAACAAACAGCATGTCTTTGTAGCGACCATCAGAGTTGAGGTCTGCAGAAAGGATGCCGCGATCAGCGGTTGTGCCTGCGCACTCTTGGGCTTCAAGGATGAGTGCACCCGCGCCATCGCCGAAGAGAACGCAGGTTCCGCGATCTGTCCAGTCCATGATGCGGCTGAAGGTTTCGGCGCCGATGACAAGTACGCGTTCGGTTTGGCCTGAAAGGATCAAACCGTTTGCTGTTGTGAGGGCAAAGACGAATCCTGCGCAGACGGCTTGAACATCAAAGCCAAAGCCACGCTCCATGCCGATCTTTTGCTGCACCATCGTCGCAACAGAAGGAAAGGTTAGATCAGGCGTGGACGTGGCAACGACGATTGCGTCGATGTCGCCAGCCGTTAGACCCGCTTGTTCGAGGGCGGCTTTTGCGGCTTCGGCCGCAAGATCAGAGGTATGCTGTCCTTCGGCGGCGAAATGACGGCGTTCGATTCCTGACCGCGTGCGAATCCACTCGTCTGTGGTGTCGAGCGAAGATTCGAATTCGGCGTTTTCCACGATCCGCTCTGGCAAATAGTGGCCATAGCCAACGACGACGGCACGTTTTGTCATGAGTTGGCCTCTTCTTCGGAGCTTTTTATGTGCTCTGTCCCTGCTTCGGAGGCCAGCATCGTGGCGGCCGAAATACGGGCGGCAAGTTTTTCGTTGAAGCCTGATTGCGCCAGCTGGAAAGCGAGCTTCACTGCGGCTGAAACGCCTGTCGCATCAGCAGAGCCATGAGATTTGACAACTGTGCCGTTAAGGCCAAGAAAAATGCCACCGTTGACTTTTCGCGGATCAATGCGACTGCTGAGGCGCTTTAGCGAGGTAAAGGCGAGCAGGGCGGCGAGACGCGACAGCGGCGTATAGTTGAAGGCTTCGCGCAGCAGGTCACGGATCAGGCTGGCAGTGCCTTCGCCCGTTTTTAGCGCGATATTGCCAGTGAAACCGTCTGTCACGATGACATCGCATTTTGTTCCGGGTAGATCGCTGCCCTCGACGAAGCCGACATATTCGAAATTGGCTGCGTCAGCATTTTCGGCGATCAGTTCATTGGCGGCCTGAATTTCGGCGCGGCCTTTGAACTCTTCTGTTCCGACATTAAGCAATCCCACGCGTGGGCGCGCGAGGTGAAGCCCATTGCGTGCATAGGATGCGCCCATCAAGGCGTATTGTAGCAAATCACGCTCATCGGCGCGGATGTCGGCGCCGGCATCAAGCATAACATTAAAGCCCTGCGGATTGCGCGAGGGCCAGAGCACAGCTATTGCCGGGCGATAGACACCCGGTATTTTGCGCAGGCGAATGACCGAGAGCGCCATAAGCGCACCCGTGTTGCCGCAAGAGACACAGACTGTCGCCTCTTTGTTGCGCACGCTTTCAAGCGCGGACCACATAGAGGTACTTTTGCCTGAACGCATGACTTGAGACGGCTTGTCCTCCATCGAAACAATGCCTTCGGCATCAACGATGGTGCAACGGCCGCGCAAGTTCTTTTTGCGTGCGACAAGGGGCTCCAGCTCGGACTTGCGCCCGTGTAGGAGAAAGAAAATGTCTTTGTTTTTCTTGGCGGAATGTGAACAGCCAGCGACAATCGCCGCTGGCCCTTTATCACTTCCCATGGCATCAACCGATATGACAACGCGCTCCGCCTGCGGGTTTGAAGTTGCAGGCTTGGGCGTGATTGTCTGGCTCATGCGAAAAGGCTCGGCTTATGCCGCGTCTTCGTCGATCTCGACTTCGTCCGCCACAGCAATCACTTCGCGATCTGCGTAGTGGCCACAATCGGGGCACACGTGGTGTGGACGCTTAAGTTCGCCGCAGTTTTGGCACTCGTTAGGATTTGCAGCCGTGAGGCTATCGTGCGCGCGACGGTTGTTGCGACGTGATTTGGATACTTTGTTCTGTTGGACAGCCATGTCGCAACCTCAATTATCTAGGGGCAAAAGAGCCCAGTTTCAGAAGGGCGAAGCCCTGTGTGTACGGGTTCAGACTGCTCTTATGCAAAAGCTGTGAGCCTGTCCAACCCTAAATTCGTAAGAGCGCGCGAAAATAACTGGAATTGCATGAGTTGCAACCCCGAATTTCAACCTAGGTTTCGGGGTCTTGAAGCTTGGCTTTAAGGGCTGCGAGGCCTGCAAACGGCTTGGTATCCTCGTCTGTAAGGGCTGCTTTGCCTTCCTCTGTGAAAACTGCGCTTTCAAGGCTTGCGCCCTCTGCACGGGGATAAGGCGGCAGGGCAAGAGACAAGGCTTCGCGAAAGACATCCGCCAGATTGATTGTGTTTTCAAGCGGCTCGGCGCGTTCATCTTCGGGCATTTCGACCTCGGCATCTTCTTCAAGATCGTCGAAGCTAGGCATGATACGTACGAAAAGACGCTCGACGCTCTCTTCTATGCGGGCACTGACGGGGGCGAGGGTGATGACGCAGGCTTGCTGTACTGTTGCGCCCAGACGGGCTTTAAGCAGCCAATCATCAGCGCCATGAGGCTTGAGTGTGCCGATCAGGGTCGGCTTTTTGAGAGCGAGCAGATCAAGCGTTTTGGCCATTTCAGTGCGTGCCTCGTCAGAAAGTTTCAGCGAAAAGCTGTAGCTTTGGTTTGCCGAAAGGCGCGAAACGGGTATCGTTGTTATGTCATTAAAGTCTTGGGTCATCGCGCCGCTCCTTGAATCGGGGGCCTTTCCTTAGTAATCGGAAGGCAAGGCCGCAACAGCCGATACAAGAGGGCAGAGATGAAAGCAATTACCCACCCGATAAAGCAGAGCGCGGCGTTTTTGCTGCTTGGGCTTGTTTTCATGGCGCTGAGCTCTTGTGCAGCGACCTATCGCGACCATGGCTATGTGCCTTCGGAGAGTGAATTGGCCGAAATTGTTGTGGGTGTTGATTCCCGCGAGAGTGTGGCGGATGTGGTGGGGGTTCCTTCGACATCAGGGATTTTGAACGACAGCGGCTATTATTATGTGAAAAGCAGCGTCAGACATTTTGGCGCGATGCGCCCGAAAGAGATTGAGCGCGAAGTTCTTGCCATCAGCTTCAGTGAGGCGGGCATTGTAGAGAACATCGAGCGCTTCTCACTGCAGGATGGGAATGTTGTGACCTTGTCTCGCCGCGTGACGGACAAGACGGTCAATGACAACACCTTCATACGTCAGCTGGTGGGGAGCATCGGCCGCTTTACATCTGACAGTCTTCAATAACACGCTGTTTGTCACAGCCTTGAAACCTATTTTGTGCTAGGCTTTGGACCAGCGCGTGTGGGTTTATGGATGAAGGGTTGAGGATGAAGGCCTTCGATAGAGGCGGATATCATGTGCGGCTGGCGGCGAGCGAGGCTGACATTTTGGCGGCTAAGGCACTGCGCCATAGGGCTTTTTTTGGCTGTGCAGGTATTGATGAAGACACTTTTGATGCAGCGTGTGAGCATGTTCTGATCAACAATAGTGAAGGGCGGCTCTTGGGCTGCTTTAGGATAATGCCGTTGCCGTCAGGGCGGGCGCTTTTGCAAAGCTATTCAGCACAGTTTTATGATTTGGGTCAGCTTGCGGGCTTTGAGGGCAAAATGCTTGAGATGGGGCGGTTTTGTCTGGAGCCAGAGGAGGCGGAGCCAGATGTCTTGCGCATTGCTTGGGCAGCTTTGACGCGCTTTGTGGATGAACAAAACATAAAGATGTTGTTTGGCTGTGCGTCTTTTTCTGGCGTGAGTGGCTTGCGGTATCAGGACAGCTTTGCGCTCTTAAGGGCGCGGCATCTTGCGCCCGAGTGTTGGCGGCCAAGACAGCGCGCACGGGACGTTTTTGATTTCGGAACGGCGCCTCACGGAGAGGCTGATCCGAAGCGTGGCATTGTCCAAATGCCGCCGTTGTTGCGCAGCTATCTGGCAATGGGAGGCTGGGTCAGCGACCATGCCGTCATCGACAGGGAAATGGGCACGATGCATGTGTTTACGGGGCTTGAAGTCAGGGCGATCCCGGCTGCGCGCAAACGGCTTTTGCGGGCGCTTGCAGCGTGAGAGCGCTTGACGCTGCGCGCAGGTAGCGATAGCGCTCTGCCATGGCACGCGCACCCCTTTTACAGCTCAATGATGTCTCACTGACATTCGGCGGAAACCCAGTCTTTGACGGGCTTTCGGCCGCCTTACAATCTGGCGATCGACTCGCTTTGGTCGGGCGGAACGGTTCGGGCAAATCGACGCTCATGAAAGTGATGGCGGGGCTAGTTGAAACGGACAAGGGCGATGTGGTTGCTGGACCCGGTGTCCGCGTGGGCTATATGGAGCAAGAGCCTGATATGGCAGGCTTTTTGACGCTTGGAGACTATGCGTCAAGTGGGCTTGAGCCAGGTGAGCTTTACCGAGTTGAGCGGGCTGGTGAGGGCCTCAAGTTTGACCCTGACCGTCCTGTTGAGACCGCCAGCGGCGGAGAGAAACGGCGCGCGGCCTTGGCCAAGCTGATGGCGGAAGCGCCTGAGCTGATGCTGCTCGATGAGCCGACAAACCACCTTGATATTGAAGCAATCCGCTGGCTGGAAGGCGAGCTGAAGGCGACACGCACGGCCTTTGTTTTGATCAGTCACGACCGCGCATTTCTGCGTGAACTTACCCGCGCAACACTCTGGATTGACAGAGGAAAAGTACTTCGGAATGAGCAAGGATTTGAACATTTTGAAGCCTGGCGCGACAAGCTTTGGGACGAAGAGGACCAAGCCCGCCACAAGCTTGACCGCAAGATCAAGGCCGAGGCTCGCTGGGCTGTCGAAGGCATCAGTGCGCGCAGGAAGCGTAACCAAGGCCGCGTACGTGCCCTTGCTGAGCTGCGCGAGGAGCGCTCAAGCCAGATCAGACGGCAGGGCACAGCAGGGATGGCGCTGTCTTCGGGGTCGGTTTCGGGCAAGAAAGTCATTGAAGCGATAGGGATTTCGAAAGCCTATGATGGCAAGCAGATCTTAACAGATTTTGACATCACCGTGCAGCGCGGGGACCGTATTGCTTTTGTCGGACCCAATGGTGTGGGTAAGACAACTGCTATTAAGCTATTGATGAAGCTGGAAGAACCCGACGCAGGCACTGTTAAACTGGGAACCAATCTTGAGGCGGCGATCTTTGATCAGGCGCGTGCCCAGCTTGACCCCGAGATGAGTCTTTGGGACAGCCTCACAGGCGATCCTGATATGCGGGTCTCAGGCAAGGCCGACCAGATCATGGTACGCGGAATGCCACGCCATGTTGTTGGATACCTTAAAGAATTTCTGTTTGAAGAAGGTCAGGCGCGGGGGCCTGTGAAGGCACTTTCGGGCGGGGAAAAGGCGCGGCTTTTGCTGGCCAAACTCATGGCGCGGGAGAGCAATCTACTGGTGCTTGATGAGCCGACCAACGACTTGGATGTCGAATCGCTGGATCTGTTGCAAGAAATTTTGGATGACTACGACGGAACCGTGCTGCTTGTGAGCCACGATCGCGACTTTCTGGACCGTGTGGCCAGTCTCACTGTGGCGATGGAAGGCGATGGCAAGGCGACTGTTTATGCGGGCGGCTGGAGCGACTATCAGGCCCAGAAACCTGACAGTGATGACTGGGAAAACCGCCCAAATACAAAGGCTTCACGCGCAAAAGAGAAGCAGGAGAAGGCGAAAGCCAAGCCCAAGCTCAGCTTTACGGAAGAGCATCGTTTGAAAGAACTTCCAAGCGTTATGGAGCGGCTGACAGCCGAGATTGGCAAGCTCGAAGAGCTTCTCGCGCAGCCTGATTTGTTCACCAAGGAACCCGTGAAATTCAAGAAAGCGACGGAAGCTTTGGTGGAGCGTCAGACCGCTTTGGCCAAGGCCGAAGAAGAGTGGTTAACGCTTGAAGAAAAGGCCGAACAGGCAGGTTAACGGACTGTGAGATGACTGATTCTAGGGG
>NZ_JAQWYD010000009.1:0-49640 GCF_029254145.1 Lentibacter sp. | reverse complement strand
CGTAGATATTTTCGACCTCATAGGCGAGGTGGCCAAAGTGGCGGCTGTCGTCTGGCAGAGCGTCATCGCCATCCCAGTTGTAGGTGAGCTCCACGGGGCATTCGTGCTGGCCGGGAGGGGCCATGAAGATCAGCGAGAAGCGGCCTGCTTCGCTGTCATAGTGGCGGGTTTTCTCAAGGCCGATCAGCTCGTAAAAGCGGATGGAAGCGTCAAGATCCTTCACGCGGACCATGGTGTGTAGATATGTGACCTGCATTTCGCGTCTCCTTTGATTGGAGGCAGTGTAACGCAGTCTGCGCAGGCCTCAAGACGAGACTTTTGGCGCGGCTAGAACGTTGATTTTATCCCGAGACTGAGGCCCAATTCTTGGGTGTCAAACAGCGTTTTGTTGGAGATGTTGCGTGTGGCGTTGAGCGTGAGTGAGGGGGAAAACCCCATGTAATCAATTTGTTCGAAGACAAAGTTTGCGCTCAGCGAGAGCTTTTGATCGCGGCGCAATGTGCTCCCGTAGCGCAGGCGGTCGTATTCGCGAAGCTGGAGTACGCCAGAGAAACTTGCCTGTGCGCCGAGCAGAGGCGCGGCGGGGAGATAGGCCAGCGAGAGTGTGGCCGCCGTGTGGGCCATATCCGAGGACGCGCTGTCAACCTTGGACAGAGCGGCACCATAGCGAAGCAGGCTGTCATTGGACAGCTTGCGGAGCGCAAAACCGTCAACCGTATAGGTGGTGTTGGAGCGCAGAGCGCTGTCATGGCGGGTCTGGTCTTGAAGGGAGATCCCGTAGCCGGCGAAGGCGAGGCGCTCGCTGGTAAAACCGCGTGACAGGTGCAGTCTTTGGCCTGTGGCGATACGCTCGCCGGCTTGCCATGCCTGGCTGAGCCCTATTTCTGCAGTTGTGCGGGCGCGTTCCTTTTTTGAGGCGAAGTCGATGCGCATGTGTACGTCAAGTGCAGTGAAGGCGTAGTCACTGCCGCTGGCTGTGGGCACGGCGCGCTGTGCGGCGGAGGAGAGCATATAGCGGCGCTCGTCGTAGCGCAGGCCGAAGCTGACGCGGCCCCATTCGGCGGGCTTGAGGCGGTGGGTGATGTTGAGCATGGTTCCAACTTCGACACCTGAAAGTGGCACGGCCGTTGGATCGACAAAGACCAGATCGCCTATGGTGTAGGTGTTGTCGTTGGGGCCACCGTTGACATTGGAGGTGGGGGCGAGGGCGAAATTGAAGCTGAGGCTCCACGGATTGGCAGCTTGAACGCGGCGGTACTCTTTGCGGGCGGCGGCTTCATAGCGGGGCTCATCCGTGGCCGTGCCAGCGCGGCGCAGCCAGAGCTGGGCTTGGCTGTATTTTTCTTCGGCTTTCAGAATACCTGACATCATGAAGGCTGCGGCGAAGCGCTCTTTTTCAACGTCTTTGGAGCGCCACGCGCGGCGTGCGGCAAACTTGGCCTGTGCGGGGCGGCCAAGGCTGCGCTCGGCTTCGGCGAGGACCATGAGGGCGATGTAGTCGCGGCTGTCTTTGCGCAAGAGGCCAAGAGCAAGCGCGCGGGCGGCCTGTGTCTCTCCTTGCTGTAGCAATCCAAGCGCAAAGCTGCGCGCCTCTGACGGGCTGAGGCGCTGTGGACTGTCTTGCGCCGACACATGCACAGGCACAGCTGCCAACACCAAAGCAAAGATGGCGGCGCCGTTTCTGATGTAAGTTAACACAGGCATGGCCCTAAGGGGTTGGAACCTGGTCTGTCAGCAGAACGCCAGTTTCGCGGGCGTCCCCGTCGCTTTCAAAGAGAATTTCTTCGATTGTTACTGTTCTGGTTGCGGTTGCCGGAATGCCTGAAGTGTCTGCCACAAGCAGGGGAACCTGGACGCCTGCATCGACCAAGTCAAAGATTGTGTCAAAGTCGTTTGCGCTTGTGGAGCCGTACCCCGAGACCTCACCAGAGGTTCCGGATGCCGCGTCGGCCCATGTGATGACTTCATAGCGGACAGTTTGGATTTCGGCTGTGCCCTCGAGATTGATATAGGCGCCGATCGAGCCCCCATCCGCGCCACCGATGAAGCCTTCTCAGATACCGTCTGAGCCGTTTGTCACTGCAATGCCGCCGTCAAAAGATAGCGTTGTGGGGTCGTATTGCACCACAGTCAGGGAGACAGTGGGCAGGTTTCGAGTGATGGCAGCGCCTGTTTCGGCGTCAGTGCGGATCCTGTTTCTGATTGTGCCTGCGATTGCACCTTCAAGGATTTCATCGCCCTCGCCATCGCCGTTTTCATCAAAGTCAAAAATGTCGAGGAGCAGGCGCACATCGCCAGTGACGATGTGAGTTCCTGATCTGTCGCCACGGTTGCGCACGCCACCATAGCTCCCGAGGTATACGTATTCTCCGACACCTCCAGGAAGCCTGTAAGTGTTGCGTTTGACGTTTGCGCCCGCATAGCCGTAATCGATCCAGTTTACGCCTGCGGCAGCGGCGACCTGCATATCTTCGTTTTGCATGAAAACTGCGAAGTGCTGGATCTGGCCTGTGGTGGCGGTTTGGATGGATTTGTAGAGTCCTACGCCACCTTGGGTGCGGTCGCTCAAGTAGCGCTGTGAGGGGCCGTCAAAGGGGAGGTTGTTGATCAAAATCACGTTGTCGTCGGCGTCATAGCGCACGTCATTCATTGTGAGCTTATCTTCAATATTGAACAAAAATTTGCTGTTGGCTGTGCTCGGATTGTCGTCTTCGACCACGGGCTCCTGAAACGGGTTTGTCCCGTCGCCGCTGCAGGCGCCAAGAAGGCAAAGTACGGCCAAACCAGAAACAAAACGATTCATAAAAACAGACCCTCGTAACACACTGGTGGCAAATTCACCCTTTGAGGCTTGGTTGTCAATCAAGCTGAGGGGGGGAGGGTTGATGAATTGTGACCCGTTGCATTTTGACGCTCTTTATAGTGCTTCAATGCTTGGAGTTCACAAGATATAGTCGCAAACGACTCAGACCCCATAAGAAGGATGCCCCCATGTCTCTGACCCCAGACCAGCAGGCCGAAATAGAGACATTGCGCAGTACATCTGTGCCGACGCTGCGCGCGGTCAGCGAGGGGATGGAAGCGCATCTTTACAAGGCTTACCCTGTGCTGGACCACGGATTTGTCCGCGTTATCGACTATATGGGCGACGATGCAGCGATCTGTCAGGCTGCGCGGGTCAGTTATGGCAAGGGCACCAAGTCTGTCCAGAACGATGAGGGGCTTATCCGCTATCTCATGCGCCACTGGCATTCGACGCCCTTTGAGATGTGCGAGATCAAACTGCATGTGAAGCTGCCTGTGTTTGTGGCGCGTCAGTGGATTCGCCACCGCACTGCGAATGTGAACGAATATTCAGCGCGCTATTCGATTCTTGACCGAGAGTTCTACATTCCGCAGCCCGAGCAGCTTGCGGCGCAATCTGTGATCAACAATCAGGGTCGCGGTGAGCCGCTTTCGGCGGAGGCTTCGGCGCGTGTGCTCGAAATCCTCAAGGGCGATGCGGCGCGCTGCTATGACCATTATGAGGAAATGATTGGCAAAGAGGGCGAGCCAGACAATCTTGCGCGCGAGCTGGCGCGGATGAACCTGCCTGCGAATATCTATACGCAGTGGTACTGGAAGGTCGATCTGCACAATTTGCTGCATTTTCTGCGTTTGCGTGCGGATGCCCATGCGCAATACGAGATCCGCGTTTATGCGGACGAGATTTGTAAAGTTGTCGCGGATTGGGTTCCTGCGGCCTATAGCGCCTTTGAAGACTACCGCATGGGCGGCGCAACGCTGTCGAGCAAGGCGCTTGATGTGGTGAAGCGGATGCTCAAGGGCGAGGATGTCACTCAGGAAAGCTCTGGTATGAGCAAAGGCGAGTGGCGCGAATTCCGCACGCTGTTGGACTGAAGAGGCTCTGATAAGGGCGCGAAGCCGCGCTTTTTATTTGACCTTTTGGCTGGGATTGGTAGCGTAAAGCCAAGCGTATAGTATATTTTGAACGAGGGATCTGTTATGAAAACCAAAGTAATTCTCGGCGCGGCTTTTGTGGCGCTGATGGGCGCACCTGCGATGGCCGGCAACGGCATGCCAACTTACCCTTATCATGCAGCCAACAACTGCCCAGGGGGGCTTTAGCCCATCGTAATGGGTGGGGTGATCTGCTGTGGCACACCCAATCAAAATGTGAGCTATTCTTCGATGATGGCGTATCCTGTGGCCAAGAAGAAAGTCCACAAGGTCTACAAGAAAAAGCATGTGCGCTACGTGCCGAAAGACACCTGCATCGAAGGCGAGAAGGGCTGCTACTAAAGCCGCCTAAGATATTCATTCAGCGGCGCGGAGGGGAAACCTTCCGCGCCGTTTTTGTATGGTTATAGGGGTTTGATGTCTGAGGCTATTTGGCGGCCATCGCGGCCTTCTTCCAGCTCGAAGCTGACTTTCTGATCATCTGCCAGACCTGTGAGGCCGGAGCGCTCAACCGCAGAGATGTGAACGAAAACGTCTTTGCCGCCATCTTCGGGTGCGATAAAGCCGTAGCCTTTAGTTGTGTTAAACCACTTCACGGTGCCATTTGGCATGCCGCTTCTCCTTCTTCCCTTTTACAGAGGCCTTTCGGGGCGGGCCTCATACACCTGTCGTCACTCACGATCTCGTGGTTCCGTCAGGGTGACTGGGCGGAAGTCAGAAATAGAAAGTCACTGTGTGAAGGGTTGCATATATTTTGTAAAAATCAAATGAAATGTGAGATTCGGAGAGGCGAGATGAAAATTTACGGGCTGAAAAACTGCGACACCTGCCGCAAGGCGCTGAAGGCATTGGCGGGGTCGGAGCTGATAGATGTGCGCGCTGATGGGATGCCTGAAGGGCTTCTGGTGCGGGCAGAAGCGGAGTTTGGGGCGGCCATCCTGAACACGCGCTCTACAACTTGGCGTGGCTTGAGCGACGCTGAGCGCGCGGGCGCGCCTCTTGATCTGATTGCAGCGCACCCTGCGCTTATGAAGCGCCCTCTGATTGAGGCTGAGGGTGTGCTTTATCTGGGCTGGGGCAAGGACACTCAGGCGGCGCTTGCGGGCTGATTGCGGGTGAGGAGGCGGTCAAGCGAGAGCCAGCCGCCGCCTTTGAACACCAGTGTCGCCAGAAGAAAGACCCAGAGTGCACGCTGATCAAGGATCAGACTGTCAGAGGCCTTGTCAAACCATGCGCCGAGCGTCCCTGCGTGCTCGATGCCACCGTGGCCGAAAAGATCGGTCAGAGACTGGACCACAACAAAGCCGATCATGCCAAGGGCGGCGAGGCGGGTGAGAAGGCCCAGAACAATCAGTGCGGGGAGAGCGAACTCTGCGATTGTGCCGCCTGTGACAACGGCCCAATGAAAGACCGTGAGCTGAGAGATGTCATAAGTCACAGCTTCCATCGCCTTGGGGAAGATCTGCGCATAGGCGCCCACCGAAGGGCTGAGAAAGCCGAAGAGGCCATCGCCAAGCTTGGTCAGGCCAGAGGCGATGAAGTAGTGCAGAAGCACAGCTGCAAAGGTGAGCCGTGCGAGGAGTGGAACAGCGCCACCGGCCATATGTGACACTGTTGATGAAAGTGAATTATGTATTTTTATCAATGTGTTCATCGGTCTTCCTTATAAAAAAGTTTAACAATAGATTCTGTTCTGAGCAGCAGCCCTAGCGTGGTACCGAGGTCAAAATCAGGCGCGCTTTCGGCGGCGTCGCCGAGAGACTGGCCTGCTTGCAGCGCAGAGATGAAAGCTGCGGCTCCGTCAGGGAGCAGATGCGGTATTGGGTCGTAGCCGATCCGTGTGATGAGGACGGATTGGGCCGCTGCAACGGGTTTGGGCGCGCCATCTTGAGTGTTGTAAAGCCAGAGCGCGTGAACGGGCCAAGGCGAGGCAAGCAAGCGTAGCGAGGGGGCGAGCGTGAAGCGGAGCTGCGAGAGCGCGTCGGGCGCGATCTGGCCCAAGGCTTCGGGCGCGACTGGGGTGTGATCGGCGGCGTGGTAACTCTCGCGCAGGGCGTATTCAAGCCGCGCGACATCAGGCAGATAGGCATATTTGGCGAGCGGTGGAAAGCTTGCAAGGAAGGCGGGAAAGCCCGCGCCATAGAGCATTATTAAAGGCGAGACGGGCGGCTCGCTGCGCATGTATTCGCGGGCGATGTTGCGGAAATTTTCCGTGCCGATGAGTTTGTCTACGACGGGAAAGCCCGCTTTGAGTGCATCAACCAGTGATACGGTGACATTGTTGCGGTAAACTGCAAAGCGCTTGCCTGCGGGCGCGCCCTGGCCGTCTGTGAGGCCATCAGGGACGGGCAGATCAGGCGCAAGGAGCGCTTGAGAAAAGCTGTGCTGGCTCATGCCGGTATGCTTTCGAGCGCAGATTTGGCGCGGGCGGCCTATGTGGCAAGCACGGGCCAGTCGGGGACATCATTGTCCCACTCCACAAGCAAGGGGCGCGGGCCAGAGCGGGCGAGTGTATACTCAAGCAGCGCCCAGACGGGATCGGTTATTTCGCGACCATGACTGTCTATGAGCAGGGGGCGACCTGCATCATCTTCGTCTTCATCATGGCCACCGAGATGAACTTCGCCAACTTTATCAAGGGGAAAGTCGTCTATGTAGGCTTGAGGAGATGTGCCGAGGTTGGTTGCGGAGACGAAGACGTTGTTGACATCAAGGAGGAGGCCGCAGCCTGTCTGTGTGGCGAGTTTGCGTAGAAAATCTGTCTCTGACATGTCGGAGGTGTCAAAGGCGAGATAGGAAGACGGGTTCTCCAGAAGCATCTGGCGGCCCAGCGTGCTCTTGCACTTGGTTGATGTGGCTTGCGACGCGCGTGAGGCTTGCGGCGTTATAGGGCAGCGGCAGAAGATCGTTCAGGAACGCGCTGTCATGGCTAGACCAAGCGAGATGCTCGGAGAAGCTGGCGGGATTGAGCCAGTCGCACAAGGCTTTGAGGCGGGCGAGGTGCGCGCCGTCAAGCGGGCCTTCGCCGCCGATGGACAGGCCGACGCCGTGAACCGAGATCGGGAAGCGGGCGCTAAGAGCCGCAAGCTGTGCAAGGGGACGTCCGCCGTCTCCCATATAGTTTTCGGCATGGACCTCAAACCAGCTTACAGGCCCAGCATTTTGCATGATCTCGGTGTAATGCTGTGGCTTATAGCCGAGGCCTGCGCTCAGGGGCAGGCGGGGGCTTTGGCTCTGATCTAACATGGGGTCTCTCCGACAGTCTGGGGTGGGAGGGCCGAGGGAGCCCTCCCGATCGTGTAAAAGCTGCGCTTATGCTGGCAGATCACGCTCAAGGGCTTCGAGTGAGCCTTTGCGCATTTCGCCATTCGCCATGGCGGGCAGTTCAATGTCCATGCATGTGCCTGCGTCAACGAGTGTCCAAGCGTTGCCATGGTAATCTACTGTTGATGAGCCTGCGCAGGTTGTGCCGGGGCCTGCTGCGCAATCGTTTTTGCCTGCCATTGAAACGCCGAAGCATTTTTCTTTTTCCATGGCGACAGCTGTTGTTGCGTGGGTTGAGAGGGCTGCGGCAACAGCGCCGACGAGGGCGGCAGATTTGATAAGTTTAGACATTGGGAACTCCCTTTACGTTAAAAACGGGCCGCGACAGTGCGGCTTCCTAACGGTAGCTGGGAGGGGGGCGATTGCGCCATTCACGGGCGCGTGTGTCGCGAGAAAGAGAGCCAACGTGACGCGTTTGGGGGGATTAGGCCCCTGAAAATACAAAAGCAGGCGTTTTTTGTAACGCCTGCTTTTGGTGTTTTGGACCAAATATTACAAAAGATCGGGGGGCGTGGCTGATTTGGCCAGCGTGCTCACGATATCATCGAGACTTGTAACACTTGTCTGCTTCTCGCCGAGGCGGCGCACAGTGAGTGTACGCTCTTCGACTTCGCGGTGACCGACGGCAAGGATGACGGGCACTTTGCCAAGGCTGTGCTCGCGGACCTTGTAGTTGATCTTTTCGTTGCGGATATCCAGCTCGGCGCGCACGCCCGCGGCCTTGAGCGCGGCGCAGACTTCTGCGGCATAGTCATCGGCATCAGAGACGATTGTCGCAACAACAACCTGACGCGGGGCAAGCCAGAAGGGCAGTTTGCCAGCGTGCTCCTCAATCAGAATACCGATGAAACGCTCAAAGCTACCGAGCGTGGCACGGTGCAGCATCACGGGGCGATGCTTGTCGCCATCCTTGCCAATGTAGGTTGCATCGAGGCGTTCTGGCAGAACGAAATCGACCTGATGCGTGCCACATTGCCAGTCACGCCCGATTGCGTCGGTAAGGACAAACTCAAGCTTAGGGCCATAGAACGCGCCTTCGCCCGGGTTCAGTGTTGGCTCGATTCCTGCGGCGCGGGTGGCTGACAAGAGCGCAGCCTCGGCCTTGTCCCAGACTTCGTCAGAGCCAGCGCGTGCTTCGGGGCGGTCAGAGAATTTGACAGAGAAGCTCTCAAAGCCGAGATCTTTGTAGATCATCGAGAGGAAATTGATGAAATCAGCTGTTTCGCTTTCGATCTGCTCTTCGGTGCAGAAGATGTGGCCATCATCCTGTGTGAAGCCACGGACCCGCATGATGCCGTGTAGCGCGCCTGAGGGCTCGTAGCGGTTGCAGGAGCCAAACTCGGCCATACGCAGCGGCAAATCACGGTAGGATTTGAGGCCCTGATTGAAAATCTGGACGTGACAGGGGCAGTTCATCGGCTTGAGGGCATTGGCCGCTTTTTCGCGGGCGTGCTCTTCATCGACTTCGACGATGAACATGTTCTCCTGATATTTCTCCCAGTGGCCTGAGGCCTCCCAGAGCTTGCGATTTACGAGTTGAGGCGTGTTGACCTCAACATAGCCACCAGCGCGCTGTTGGCGGCGCATATAGTCTTGGAGGGTTGTGTAAATGGTCCAGCCGTTGGGATGCCAGAAGATCTGGCCGGGAGCCTCTTCCTGCATGTGAAAGAGGTCCATTTCGCGGCCCAATTTGCGGTGATCGCGCAGGGCGGCTTCTTCGAGCATTGTGAGATAGGCTTTGAGCTTTTCTTTTCCTGTGAAAGCAACCCCATAGATGCGCTGAAGCATCTCGCGTTTGCTGTCACCGCGCCAGTAGGCCCCCGCAACGCTCATCAGCTTGAAGGCGTCGGCAGGAAGCTGGCCTGTGTGCTGCAGGTGTGGGCCACGGCAGAGGTCTTGCCACTCACCATGCCAATACATGCGCAGCGGCTCGTCGCCCGGGATGGCATCGATCAGCTCGACTTTGAACGGCTCGCCCTTGTCTTTGTAGTGCTGCACGGCTTTGTCGCGCGGCCAGATCTCTGTGCGGACTGTGTCACGCAGATTGATGATCTCTTTCATCTTTTTTTCGATTGCCCCGAGATCTTCAGGTGTGAAGCTCTCTTCGCGATCAAAGTCATAATACCAGCCATTGTCGATCACCGGGCCGATTGTCACTTTGACATCAGGCCAAAGCTCTTGCACCGCGCGGGCCATAACGTGAGCAAAGTCGTGGCGGATCAGCTCGTTGGCCTGATCTTCGTCTTTGAGCGTGTGGATGGCGATGTCGGCGTTGGCTTCAATCGGCCAAGCGAGGTCGTAATGCGCGCCATTCACAGTGGCCGAGATTGCCTTTTTGGCGAGGCTTGGCGAGATATCGGCGGCGACTTCGGCGGCGGTTATGCCTGCGGCGTAGTCGCGTGAATTGCCATCGGGAAGGGTTAGGGAAATCTGGCTCATGGCCTAGCTCCTCGTCAGTTTGGCGCCTACGAAAGCGCCCGGTTGCGGGTATGGTTCGCTGGGTAAGTGCGACACGAGGGCTGAATTGTCAAGCGCAAGCGGGGGGCTTGGCAGGGGAACGGCTCTGAGGCAGAGTGAGGCAGAAGAAGGAGCCTTTTCATGAGCCAAGCCCATTACTTTGACACGCCACAGGGGCGCAAGATTGCCTATCACAAAACCGAAGGGCAGGGGCCGTGCATTGTTTTTTGTGGCGGTCTCAAGTCGGACATGGAGGGCACGAAAGCTGTGCATCTGGAGGCATGGGCGCGTGATCGCGGGCTGGCTTTCTTGCGGTTTGACTATTCGGGGCATGGCGAAAGCTCGGGCGCTTTTGAAGACGGCTGCATTGGCGACTGGCATGAGGACACTCTGGCGATCCTTGAGGCGGTGACGGAGGGGCCTTTGTGTGTTGTAGGCTCGTCGATGGGAGGCTGGCAGGCGCTGCTTCTCGCGCGGGCCATTCCCCGGCGGATCAAGGGGCTTGTGACCATTGCAGCGGCGCCTGATTTTACTGAAGATGGCTATTGGGCGAATTTCACCGACGCGCAGAAGGCCGCGCTTGAGGCGGTGGGTCATGTGGCGCTGCCTTCGGACTACATGGAGCCTTACATTATCACCAAGCGGATGATCGAGGACGGGCGCAACCATCCGGTTTTGCGTGATCGTCTCGAGCTGCCTTTTCCTGTGCGCTTTTTGCAGGGTACGGCAGATACGGCTGTCAGCGTTGCGACGGCTGTGCGGCTGCTGGAGCATTCGGAGGGGCCGGATATAAGGCTCAATCTGGTGAAGGATGCGGACCACCGCTTTTCTGATGCAGTTTGTTTGACGCTTATAGAGAAGGCGGTTGCAGATGTGATCGCGGCTGCATGAGACGCTTTGGGAAATGGCTTGGGCGGGCGCTTCTGGGCTGTGCGGCGCTTGGCTCTCTGCTTTACTTTTTGGGGCCATATGAGCCTGTCGAGACCGATGTGAGCTTTGATGCGCAACGCTTTGGCGAAGGGGTTGAAGCGTATTTTGCAAGTGTCGAGAGCGCCTATGACGATATCACCGAGGGCGTGCAAAAGCGCGTGGTCTGGGCCGGAGAGGCGGAGGTGCGCACGCCGCTTTCTGTGCTGTATATCCATGGGTTTTCGGCAACTTCGGAGGAAATACGGCCTGTGCCTGACCGTGTGGCCACGGCCTTGGGGGCGAATCTTGTTTACACGAGGCTTACGGGCCACGGGCGTGGCGGGGCAGCTATGGCTGAGGCGAGCGCTGGCGACTGGATGCGCGACACTGCCGAAGCACTCGCCGCGGCACGGGCTGTTGGGGACGAAGTGATTGTGATCTCGACGTCAACAGGGGGCACGTTGGCGGCACTGGCCATGCTGGACCCTGCGATGCGGGAGGGCGTGAAGGGGGCTGTGTTTGTGTCGCCTAACTTTGGTTTGAACGACCCTTTGGCATGGGTTTTGACACTCCCGGCCGCGCGTTATTTTGTACCGCTGATTGCGGGTCAGGAACGCTCTTGGGCGGCTGCGAATGCGCAACAGGAAAAATACTGGAGCACGCGCTATCCGACCGTGGCTGTCTTGCCTATGGCGGCGCTTGTGAAGGAGGCCTTGGCGCGTGACTATTCGGGTGTGACTGTGCCTGCGTTGTTTCATTACGCTTCTGACGATCAGGTTGTGGATGCGGACGCGACCGCTTATTTTGCGGCTCATTGGGGCGGGGCTGTGAGCGAGGCTCTGCTCGCCGACGAGGCGCGCGTGGAAGACAGCCGTCATGTCTTGGCTGGTGATATTGTATCACCTGAGCAGACAGAAGTGGCATATGGTATAATATTGAATTGGATCAATGGCTTGTGAATTAAAGATAATGTGGGTAATCTGTGGAAAACTCCCCGGAGAGCGGGCTGTGTGATGCGACGTCCGCAGAGCATGTGGAGCCTTGAGACGCTGGGCCGCGTGAAGCTTTCCAAGTATTTCTACATGCGAGAATTTCTCTATTCCGAGATTGCCAATATCAATGGTTTGCAGAATATCCCTGACGACCCTGATCTTGCTGTCGCCAATGGGCGAGCGTTTTGTAGTGCGCTGCTTGACCCGCTGGAGGAGACGTTTGGCCGAGTGGCGCTGCGTTCGGGATATCGTTCGGCGGCGCTCAATCGGTTTGGAAATGAAAACAAGCTGAATTGTGCGCGCAACGACTTTCCGCAGGAGTGCCACATCTGGGATCGTGGCCGAGGCGCTGAGGCGGTCGCGGGGGCCAGTGTTGTGATCCCCTGGTTTGCAGAGCAGTATGAAAGTGGCCGTGATTACAGGGATTTGGCCTATTGGATCCATGACCATTTGGCCTATTCGGAGCTGTGGTTTTTTCCAAAGCTCTGCGCTTTTAATATCAGCTGGCGCCCGATGCCTTGGCGGATGATTTCGAGCTATATCACGCCTCAAGGTGGGCGGCGCGGCACGCTTGTAACGCGGGGTAGGGAACCTGACGAGAGTTTGGCCCAGCGGCAGGCGCGATACGCGGATTTTCCGCCCTTTTGCGGACTTGTCATTTGAGCGGTTGACCTTGGCAGGACTTCTGCCAATCTGCGGCCAGAAGGAGCCAGCCCTATGCGCGAGCCGTTGTTGTTTATCCCTGGTATGATGTGTGATGCGCGGCTTTTTCAGCCACAGATCGAGCATTTCAGCCGCACTCACAATGTGATGGTGGCCTGCACGACAGAGGGCGAGCGTATCGAGGAGATTGCCTCTACGATTCTGTCTGACGCGCCACAGAAATTTGCTCTGGCAGGGCTGTCGATGGGTGGGATTATTGCCATGGAAATCTTGCGCCGTGCGCCTGAGCGCGTGATGAGAATTTGCTTGATGGACACCAATCCGCTGGCGGAAACGCCACAGTCGGCGGCCGGGTATGAGCCGATGATTGTCGGGATCAAGTCGGGCCGGATGATGGATGTAATCCGTGGATTTTTGAAGCCTGAGTTCCTTGCGCCTGGCCCAATGCGGCCTGTTGTGCTCTCTACGGTGCGCGATATGGCGGAGAGCTTGGGGCCTGAAGTTTTCTTGCTTCAGATCAAGGCCTTACAACGCAGGCGAGATCAACAAGCTGTGCTGCGCAAGGCGAAAGTGCCTGCGCTTGTGGTCTGTGGAGCCTATGACGGGCTGACTTCAGTCAAGCGGCATGAATTTATGGCCGAGCTGATCCCTTATGCGAAGCTCGCGGTGCTGCAGGATGCTGGGCATTTGCCCACGCTGGAAGCGCCTGATCAGGTCAACGCTTTGCTCACAGAGTGGCTGCGCCAGCCATATGTGTTGCGCAGTTAAAAGAGGCGCCCCCATGTGCCGCCAAGGGGGCGTGTTACTGCGCCTGTGCCAAGCTTGAAGCGGGCGAGGTTTGCGCCGCTCTCTGTATCAACGAGGCCCAGTTCCATCTCTGATATGCGGTATGCGGGCAGCTCCTGAAAGGCTTTCCACATGAGCAGCCAATGCGCGCCGATCTTGCGCGCGTCGGGGCTCGTGTAGCCGATATGATAGGTGGCGCGGGGACCGTGCAAGGCAAAGAGCATGGCGGCGCGAGGTGCTTCTGGCCCGTTGAGGGAGAACAGGCGTAAGCTCTTTGGGCTTGCGGTGCTGAGGGCGCAGGTCAGGGCCGAAGGATAGCAGCGAAAGCGGCGTGTGCGGGCTTGGGCCGCCTCGGCTTCAAGCAACCAAGCGTCACGGTCAGGATCGAAGGCGCGGTGCGTCAGTGTGATGTGCTTGGGGCGCTCGGCTTCAAAACGCTCGAGGCTGCGCCGCCACTTGGGCTGCATGGCGGCGCGCTGAATGACGGGGTCGGGCGACAAGGGCAAGCTGGCGATATGAGCGGGCTTGATGAGCTGGCGGTAGCCGTTTTGCCGTAGGGCGGGGTGGGCGCTTTCGGCGTTGATGATACGGATGCGTTTTTTGGCGAGCTCTGCATAGGTTTCGGGAGCGTCATGCGGACGTGTGGCCAGTGATAGGCCAAAGCGGCGCAGGGCAAAGACCGACCCTGTGGGCATGGCAAGCCGCTTTGGCGGACGCCCCAAAAGGGCTAGCGCACCATTGAAGAGCTCGGATTGTTGGAAAGAATCTGCCTCTATCATGGCGCCGTTAAGCCAAAAGAAACCTAAATCATGGTTAACATCGCACTATGAGACGGAAAAACACAGTTTTTGGCCAAGATTTGCCAGCCCCGCGGCTGAACTCGCTTGGGGCAGCGCTGCTGGCTTTGGCCATTGCGCTGCCTTGCGGCGTGGTGTTGAGCTTGCTCGACTGGTTTGTCTTTTAAGCCGCGTTGGTGTTTGCAGCTTTTTTGCTAGCCTTTTGGGGCTTGGCGGGGGCTGCTGAATTCTCATCAATGAAGTTGAGCACGAGGGGGCGGATATTGTTGCGCCAGCTTTTGCCTGCGAAGATGCCGTAGTGGCCAGCACCTGGCTCTACGTGTGAGGCTTTTTTGCTCTCAGGCAGGCCTGTGCAAAGGGCAAGCGCCGCAATGCATTGTCCTGGGGCCGAAATATCGTCGTTTTCACCCTCGACTGTTTTGATGGCGACTGTGGTGATCTTACCCATATCGACTTTGTGACCCGCGACGACAAATTCGTTTTTGGCGATTTCGCGCTCTTTGAAGATGCGGTCCACGGTAGACAGATAGAATTCTGCGGTCATGTCCATGACAGCGAGATATTCGTCGTAGAATTTGTTGTGCTTGTCATGATCGCCAGCCTTGTCGTTGGCGACGCGGGCAATCTGATCGGAGAAGGCTTTGGCGTGTTTCTCGGCGTTCATGGAGATAAAGGAGGTGAGCTGCAGAAGGCCCGGATAAACCTTGCGGCCAACGCCCTTATATTTGAAGCCGACCCGCTGGATCATGCTTTCTTCGAGTTGGCCCATTGTGACGCGGCGGCCAAAGTCTGTGACGTCTGTGGGCGTTGCATCGGGGTCAACGGGGCCGCCGATGAGCGTGAGCGAGCGGGGCTGCGCTTCGGGCTCTTTCTCGGCGAGATAGGCTGTGGCTGCGAGTGTGAGGGGGACAGGCTGGCACACGGCGATCACATGCGTGTCGGGGCCAAGTTTTTTCATGAAGTCAACGAGATAGAGGGTGTAGTCCTCGATATCAAACTTGCCTTCCGAGACGGGAATGTCGCGGGCGTTGTGCCAATCTGTGATGTAGACTTCACAGTCGCGGATCAGGCTCTTTACGGTGGAGCGCAGGAGCGTGGCATAGTGGCCAGACATCGGGGCGACGATCAGTACCTGGCGGGGCGCTTTTTCACGGCCTGTCACGTTAAAGTGGATCAGATCGCCAAAGGCGCCTTCGACAATTTTCTCGACTTTGACGAGGTGGTCTTTGCCATCGTCGCAGGTGAAAGTGTCAATGCCCCAGTCTGGCTTGGCGATCATACGCTCGAAGCTGCGCTCTGTCACTTCGCCCCAAGCGGCGAGCCACTGAAAAGCAGGGTTTGGCGCGAGAGCAAAAGCGGGGTAAGATGCAAAGGATTGGGCGGTTGCGCCGAACCATTGGTTGGCATTGCGAAACGATTCCATGAAGTCGTAGCTGGCCATATAGCGCATTTGGGCGTCCTTTGTTTCTTGTGTGCTGACCTAGGGTCAGTCACTTCGTCGCGTTGTTAAGATCGTGGTAATAATTATGCTGCATTGCAGAAAAAGATAGGGGAATTTTGTTAAGATGACAACAAAAGATGATGTCTCGAGTGAAAATCTTGACAAAATGCAAGCTAATTTGCAGCGGGTTGAAGCGCTTACAGAGCGATTGATGTTGGCGATTAGCGGGCGGAAAGCCGTGAATCCGACCCTGAGTGGTCCTGGGACCGAGCTTTATGCGCAGGCTGCTGTGAACTATTGGGCGGAAATGGTGGGGAATCCTAAGCGGATTTATGAGCATCAGCTTGAATATTGGGGCAAATCTGTTCAGCATTTTGTTGCAGCTCAAGAAGCGTTCGCCACTGAAGGCTTCAAGGCGCCCGCAGATTATACAGGGGATGACAAGCGTTTTGGCAACCCTTTGTGGCAGACGCATCCGTATTTTAACTTTGTAAAGCAGCAATACCTGATCAATTCCGACGCAATCCGTAAGGCTGTTGACGATGTCGAGGATATGGACCCCAAAGACAAACGGCGGCTGAATTACTTTTCTGAGCAGATTATTGCGATGATGGCCCCTAGCAATTTCCTCGGGACGAACCCCGACGCGCTGGAGCGGGCCGTGCAGACAGAAGGCGAGAGCCTTGTGCGCGGGCTTGAGAACCTTGTGGCCGATATGGAAGCAAATGATGGCGAGCTTCTGGTCAAGCTCTGTGACGAGAGCGCCTTTGAGCTTGGGCGCAATGTGGCGACGAGCGAAGGCTCTGTTGTGTTTCGCAACGAGATGCTGGAGCTGATCCAGTATAAGGCCGCCACAGAAGAGGTGCATAAGACACCGCTGCTTATTTTCCCGCCATGGATCAACAAGTTTTATATTCTCGACCTCAAGGCCGAAAACAGCCTGATTAAATGGATCACCGAGCAGGGTTATACCTTGTTTGTTGTGAGCTGGCGCAATCCGGGCCGTGCCCAAGGGATCTGGGGCATGGAAGACTATATCGAGACGGGCTTTAAAGAGGCAATCCGCGTGACCAAAGAGATCACGGGAGAGAATCAGGTCAATGCTGTGGGATACTGCATTGCGGGCACGACGCTTCATCTGACGCTCGCGGATATGAAAGCCAAGGGCGATACATCTGTGAAGTCAGCGACTTTCTTCACGGCGCTCACTGATTTTGGCGAGCAGGGGGAGTTTACACCCTTCTTGCAGGATGACTTTGTGGATGGGATCGAAGAAGAGGTCGCCGACTACGGTGTTTTGCGCTCTGTGATTATGTCACGGACGATGAGCTTCTTGCGCTCTAATGATCTGGTGTACGGGCCAGCCATCAAGTCCTACATGATGGGAGAGACGCCGCCTGCCTTTGATCTGCTGTTCTGGAATGGTGATGCGACGAATCTGCCTGGAAAGATGGTCATGGAGTATCTGCGCGGACTTTGCCAGCAGAACGCTTTTGTCGGGGAGGGCTATGAGCTTCTTGGAGAGCGGCTGCATGTGCGCGATGTCGAGATCCCGCTCTTTGCCGTGACGTGCGAGACAGATCATATTGCCGCGTGGCGAGACTGTTACCGTGGGTTCGGGATGACAGGGGCGAAGGACAAGACCTTTGTTGTGAGCCAGTCAGGGCATATTGCGGGGGTGGTTAATCCGCCAAGCAAGAAGAAATACGGCCACTACACCAACGAAGAGTTGCCTGAGGCGGCGGCTGACTGGTGGGAGGGCGCAACGTTCCACGAGGGGTCTTGGTGGCCGCGCTGGGAAGGCTGGCTTGGCAAGCGCTCTGGCAAAATGATACCTGCGCGTGAATTGGGCGGAAATGGCTATGAGCCGTTGTGCGCCGCCCCTGGCACATATGTGAAGCTCAAACCTGAAGTCTAGGCTCTTCGGAGGCGGCTCTCGGCTGTGCTTTTGATGGCAAGCGATTCCATGAAGGTTTTGTAAAAATGCAATGCTGCGCTGCGGCTAAGGATTTTTTGCTAGCAAAATAAGGGGGTTACCCTAGGTCACTTTTTTATGCCGCAGTGCAGAAAAAGACTTGAATTGCTGCGATGCAGCATGTATATATTCCTCAGACGCGTAACCAACTCCTCGGGTCAAAGTAGAGTTGCCCGATTAACCTGATAGGATTTTAACATGGCTAAGGCACAAGATTTCACAGCGACACTCAAAGACATGATGGGCGCATTCCCTGTAGACACAGCCGCTTTTGAAGGCGCTTTCAAAAACCAAGCCGCGCTTGGCGAGAAGTTCTCTTCAGTTGCTCTGGAAGCTGCTGAAAAATCAGCCGCCATTTCAACAAAGTGGACATCTGAGACACTTGCCAAGCTTGGCGACATGTCAAAAGTAAAGGCCGAGCCTGCTGACTACGCAAAAGCGATCACAGACTTCGCCTCAGCCCAAGCTGAAGTTGCTTCAGAAAACATGGCTGCTTTCGCTGAAGTTGCGAAAAAAGTTCAAATGGAAACAGTTGAGCTCATGATGGCAGCTGGCAAATCAGCTTCAGAAGAAGCCACAACAGCTGTTAAAAAAGCGACTGAAGACATGACAGCCGCAGCGAAAAAAGCGACAGCTGCTGCAAAATAAGCTGACAGAGATAGAGCGCAACAGTCTCCTCCCATTCTGAAAGCGCTCCACTCTTGAGCGGGTCCTTAGCGGCCCGCTCTTTCTTTTTGTGATCGGCTGCCATAAGCTGCACTGCAGCGCGGCTCATTTGGGAGGATACAAGCGTGGACGAGTCTCAAAAACCATTGCTGATCAAGCGGTACGCAAGCCGCAGGCTTTATAATACCGAAACATCAGACTATGTAACGCTCGACGATATTGCGGCTTTTATCCGCGAAGGGCGCGAGGTTCAGATTGTGGATCTGAAATCAGGCGACGACCTTACACGGCAGTATCTCTTGCAGATTATTGCAGACCACGAGAGCCGCGGCGAGAATATGCTGCCTGTCTCTGTGCTCAACGACATTGTCCGTAGCTATACAAACCAAGCCACCCAGATGATGCCTGAGTTTTTGCAAGCCAGCTTTGATATGCTCCGTGAGGGGCAAGAAAAGATGATGAAAAACATGGGGACCATCAGCCCTATGGCCAAAGTTCCGGGTTTTGAGGCGCTCCAGGCGCAGCAAGAAGCCTTTTTGAAAGCGATGACGGGCGGCTTTGGTGGGGCCGCTGCGGCGGCAAAGCCGGAAGCAGCGGCGCCAAAAGACGACAGTCCTGACGATCTGGATGACATCAAAGCCGAGCTGGCTGCGCTTCAGGCCAAGCTTTCCAAGATGGGCAAGTAAGGCAAAATGGCTGACAACGCGGGGCGGATCACCCTTTGGGGGGTGGAGGTGTTTATTGCCACGGCAGAGGAACGCTCCATCACCGCGGCAGCGCGCCGCCTTGGTGCGAGTCCTTCGGCTGTGAGCCAGCAGCTGACCAATCTTGAGGGTGCGATGGGCGTTACGCTGTTGCAGCGCAACGCCCGACCCATTTTGTTAACGCCGGCGGGGGAGATTTTCCGCAGGCGGGCGCAGAATATCATGAACGAGGCCGAGCAGGTCCGTACAGAGCTTGCGATGAGTGATATGCGCGGGTTGACGCGGTTTCGCCTTGGGATGATCGAAGATCTGGCGGCAGATGTAACGCCCCAGCTTTTGTCGCAGATGGCAGATGAACTCACCACCTGCCAGTTTTTGCTGGAGACGGGGGCGAGCCATTTTCTGCATGATCAACTTGATGCGCGCGCCTTAGATGTCATTGTTGCAGCGGAGATGGGCGAGGCCTTGAGCGGGATGGAAGTCCACCCGCTTATGGAGGAAGGGTTTGTTGTTGCGGCTCCAAAAGGCGCGATTGACCGCAAGGGCGATGTGCTGCGCCAGCTGAAGCGGCTTCCGCTCATTCAGTATACGTCACGGCATCATATGGGACGTCAGATTGCCAGTCACCTGTCGCGCCAGAATTTGCGGATGTCCCATCGTTTCGAGCTTGATAGCTATCATGCCATTTTGGCGATGGTCGGGCAGGGTGCGGGCTGGACCATCCTGACGCCGCTGGCCCTGATGCGTGCGCGGCGTTTTGCACCCAAGATTGATGTCATGCCACTGCCGTTTGAGCCGCTCTCACGGCGGATCAGCCTGACGGCCCGCGAGGGCATTTTGCAGGATATGCCAGAGGGGGTCGCGCAGAAGCTGCGCCCGATCCTGCGCCAGACCATAATTGATCCGGCGCTGGAAGCGTTTCCTGAAACCAACGGTGTGATCAGCCTGCTTTGAGGGTAGGCTCTGCCTTGGCGTCTTGGGCTGCGGCACGGAGCGCATCGGCAATAAAGTCGAGCTCTTCGCGCGTGAGGCGGGCAGGAAGGCGTGTGTCACAGGCGCGCATAAGCATCTGACGGGTTTGCGGCAGCTCTGGTGTTTCGCCTTTGATGAATTTCCAGTTCCAGAAGGCGCGGGCGTTGTCCGTGCTCATCCCGAAAATCTGAACCTTTACGCCGCGTGCAGCGGCGGCGCGGGCAAAGGCTTCTGTCTCGCTGTCATCCATACTCACAAGGTTGAACTGGATACTATCGGGCGCGCGCTCTTCAGGGGCGAGCTTGGTGGGCACAGTCAACCAAGGGCTTTGGTCCAGCTTTGTGGCGACATAGTCATGATTGTTGCGGCCTTTGGTGACACGTTCCGTCACAAGCGGCAGCTGTGGACGGATGACGGCTGCGGAGAGATTGCTCAAGCGGAGATTGTAAAGTGGAAGACGGTTCTGCCAGCGCGCGAAGGCGGCTTCAAGGGCTTCATCGATCTCGCCATGCTTGCGCCAGTTGTGTTCATAGGCGCCAGACATGATTACGGCTTGGGCGAGCAGATCGGCATCATCGGTGATGAGAATGCCGCCTTCGCCAGCGTTGACGAGCTTGTAAGACTGGAAGGAAAAGCAGCCGATGCGTCCGAGCGTGCCGATGTTTTGGCCGTGCCATGTTGTTCCGAGGCTGTGAGCAGCGTCTTCAATGACGGGAATATTGCGTGCCTCACACAGCGCCATGATGGCGTCCATATCGGAGGTGTGGCCGCGCATATGAGAGATGATCACAGCACTTATATTGTCCGCAAGCTTGGCCTCGAAATCGGCCGTATCGATACGATAGTTCTCGCCGACTTCACACAGCACAGGCAGGCAGTCCGCATGGACAACAGAGGAGGGCACGGCAGCAAACGTAAAGGCAGGAATGAGCACGCGGGCGTCGCGTGGCAAGCCGAGTGCTTTGAGCGAGAGAAAGAGTGCAGCAGAGCATGAGGAAACAGCCAGTGCGTATTTTGCGCCAAGCAAATCTGCAAATTCTCTCTCCAGAAGCGCGACAGGAGCGTCTTCAGGGGCGGTGTAGCGAAAGAGGTCACCCGACGCGAGCAGGTGATCAATTTCGTCCCGCGCGGCGTCTGGGATGGATTCTGCGTCGTGAACGGATGGGGCGTTGGTCAACATATTCAGGATTCCCGAAAATTACATTCGTTAAAACTAAACTATTTTGCGATTCAAAAAAAGCCCAGATGCGCCCGTGCGACCCTATGTGCCTTTTTCTTTCTAAAAATGTCCTGGGGGAGTGCGAGGGGGCGAGCCCCCTCGCTGGGTCGGATTTTCGCGCAGCGAAAATCCGAAGTCTTAGACCTTTGGCACAATCAGAGTGAGACCATCCAGTGCCTGGGAGGCCAGTATCTGGCAGGAGAGGCGCGATGTTGGCCCGCGCTCGGCCTCGGTGGCATCCAGCATGGCATCTTCAAATTCGCCAGCGGCGCCGGTTTTGGAGCTCCATGCTGCGTCGACATAGACATGGCAGGTTGCGCAGGCGAGGCTGCCGCCGCATTCGCCAATCACGTTTGGCACATTGTTGGCCACGGCGGCTTCCATCATGTTGGTTCCGTCGCTGAGTTGCGCTGAGATTTCGCTGCCGTCGGGCAGTTTCCAAATGACATTCATTGCTTTTTTCCTTCAAACAAAGTGCACATAAAAGTCGCGCAGTGCGTCGCCTTCCAAGTCACGGGTTTTCTTGACCTCGTGTTCTTTCATATAGACGTGGTTGGCGCAGAGCATATCACCCACCGCGTTGCATAGTGCAGTGTCGGCCTTGAGGTCTGCTGTGGCGCCTTTGAGGTCGATCGCTGTGCTTTCCTTGGCGTCGGTCTTTTCAAAGCCGTCGCCTGTCTCCATCGGTGGCAAGCTGTAGCCGTTTTCCAGACCTAGAAGGCTTGCTTGCAAGACTGCTGCTGTCGCGGTGTACGGGTTTGAGGAGGCGTCGGCCATGCGGTGTTCAAGCCGCGCCTTGACCCCGCCTTCGGAGCTGATGCGCGTTGTGACGTTGCGATGATCCCCGCCCCAGTTTTTCCAGAAGCCCGAGAGCGAGCCTGGTTGGAGGCGTTGGTAGCTGTTGGCTGTGGGGGCGATGAGGCCTGCGAGGCCCTTATGGTGTTCAAGCAGTCCAGCAAGGCAGCTTCGAGCCAGATCGTTCATATGATCGGGGCCGCCCTTATCACCCGAAGAAAGCGCGTTTTTGCCGCTCTTGTCGGTGAAGGAGAAGTTGATGTGCATGCCCGAGCCGCCCGCTTCGGCCAGAGGCTTGGGCATGAAGCTGAGGAGGACGCCGTGCTCTAGCGCGATTTCACGGGCCATGAGGCGGAAGAGCACGATATCATCGACCGCTTTCACGGCATCGTCAAATGTCAGCACATATTCAAACTGTGGTGTGTCGAACTCTGAGGTGATCATTTCAATGCGGAAGCCAAGGCGCTCTGCTTCTTCCCAGATGGCATCATTGAAGCGTAGGGGGTCAGAGAAGGGGCCAGTTCCGTAGACGACACCGCCCGGGGCATCATAAGGAATGATGCGGCCCATCTCGTCGGTTTGAAGGGCGAAGCACTCAAGCTCGATACCGACTTTTGGTGTCAGACCTTTGGCCTCCCATGCGGCCACCGCCCGCTTGAGCGCTCCGCGCGGGCACAGGCCGAGGGGCGCTCCATCAATGTCGTAAAGGTCGCCAAGAACGATCTTGGTGTGCTCATCCCAGCTGTCTCGAATCTCTTCGGCCTTCCACTTCAGCTCCATATCGGGCAGCCCCTCCATCATCATGGCGCCAGGGGCATTGAGCAGATCCTTGTCATAATGCACCCCGAAGGTGGAGCGGCAAAACCGTGTGCTGCTGTCAGCGATTTTACTACCAGGCAAATATTTACCCCGCATGATCGAGAGGTGGTCACAGAACACAGCGCGTAAACGGTCTTTCATATTAAGTCTCCCTGATGGGCTTTTGCCCTTATTGATATTGATATTGCTATTCAGGCGCGCTTGATGCGCACAGGCAGTGATTTGATCCCGCCGACAAAGTTGGAGCGCAGGAACTTGTGTTCCCCGTCAGCTTCGATGTGGCTGAGACGTTTGGCAAGCTTTTGAAACAAGACCCGCACTTCGAGCCGTGCCAGCCACATGCCAAGGCAGACATGTGGGCCGCCTTGGCCGAAGCTGACGTGTCTGTTGTTTTCGCGGGCAAGGTTGACCCGCATGGGGGCGTCAAAGGCGGTTTCGTCACGGTTGCCTGAGGACCACCAAAAGAGGACTTTGTCGCCCTCTCGAATGGTTTTGCCATGGGCCTCATAGTCTTGCATCGCCGTGCGGCGGAAGTAGAGCGCAGGTGTGGCCCAGCGGATGATTTCGTCGGGGGCGGTGCTCCAGATATCGCCTGTTTGCATCTGGGCGAGCAGTTCGGGCTGATGACACATGGCCTGTATGCCCGCAGCAATAGAGTAGCGTGTGGTATCGTTGCCTGCGGCGACGAGCAAACAAAAGAAGTTGCGAAATTCTTCTTCAGTGATGGTGTTGCCGTCTTTGTCGGGCTGCAGGATCATGTGAAGCACGCCCTCTGTATCGCCCGCGGCCTCTTTCTGTTTCATGAGGTCTTTGGCATAGAGAAAGAGTTCTGCGCCCGCAGGGGAGTTGAACGGCATCATGCGAAACTCGTCGGTTTTCATTTTGTCGAGCACATGATCCGTAAAGTCGGGGTCTGTATTGGCGATAAGCGCATCTCCCTTTTCGACGAGCCAGGGCAGATCTTTTTCGGGCAGGCCGAGGATGCGGCCAAGCATTCGCATGGGCAATTCGCGGGCAATTGTTTTGGTGGCGTCAAAACTATCAACGCTGAGGGCCTCTTCGAGGATTTCGTCGCAGAGCAGGCCGATTTCTTCATCAAACTTTGCGATCACGGGCTTAGAGAAAGCCTTGGCGACTTTGATGCGCGTTCTCATGTGCTCTGGAGCGTCTGTTTCCTGAAATGTGCGCCGCGCGAGGTATTCCTCATAGGATTGATCTTCCATACGAATGCCGCGTGCGGAGGAAAAGACGCTGGTGTTGCGGTTCATTTCCATCATGTCTGCGTGTCGGGTGATCGACCAGTAGTTTTCGCCATCAGCGTAGTCTGTCCAGCTCACGGGGTCTTCATCACGTAGGCGCTTGAAGGTGTTGTGCGGTGCCCCTTGCTCAAATGTATCGTGGCTTGAAAGGTCGGCAAAGCCGTCATCTGTAGGGGTCCAGACCGTCATGGGGGCTACCTTACTTCGAGTTTCACTTGTTAAGTATATTATGAGGGGATATAAATATGTAAAGAAGAATCTGAACTGGAGCCGCCCGATGCGTATCGCTGTCTTGATGACAAACACCGACGAGAGTGAGTTTTCCAACAGATGGCCCAAGGATGGTGAGAAGTTTCCTGCCATGATGCGGCGTGTGCGCCCTGAGTGGGAGTATGTGGTTTATCCCGTTAAGGATGGCGTGTTTCCTGAGGCGCTGGCAGGGATTGAGGGGGTCCTGATCACTGGTTCGCCACATTCTGTGAACTCTGGCGACGCTTGGGTAGAGCGCTTGTTTGGGGTGATACGAGATATCTATGCCGCGGGTATTCCCATGTTTGGAGCCTGCTTCGGGCATCAGGCCATCGCCAAGGCTTTGGGAGGTGACGTAGAGGCGAATCCGAGGGGATGGGTCTTTGGCCTGGTCGAAAAACGCTTTGCTGATGGGCGCAGTTTGCCGCTCTATGCGAGCCACTCTGAGCAAGTGACCAAGATGCCGGAAGGCGCCGAGGTGATTGCTTCGGGGCCAGACTGTGATGTGGCCGGATTTGTTATGGGGCGGGGAATTATGACAACTCAGTATCATCCCGAAATGGAGCCTGCGTTTATTGCGGCACTGGTTGAACATCTGGCAGATGAACTGCCGAGCGATGTGACCGAGCGGGCGCGTGCCTCGCTTGTCAAAGAGGCCGATATGCAGGCCATGGCAGAACGTATTGCTCTTTTTTTAGAAGGCCAATCAGCTTAAGGCGGCCAAGAGGTCAAGTGCGGTGACATGGTCAAAACTGACGTGGCGCTCCATGGCGACTTCGGCCTCTTTTGCATCCCGTGCAAAGATCAGGGTCGCAATCGCGCGGTGCTCTTTGGCCGAGGTCGCAATAACGCCCTTATAGTGATAACGCGCGCGATAATAGGCCATGAGCTTGCGCGCATTGGTCTTGATCATATCCAGCAAGTAAGGGTTTCCAGCGGCTTCCGCGACGACGCGGTGAAAGTCCATGTTGAGTTGGTAATAAGCGTCAGGTGCGCCATCACCATGCTTTTGCGCATGGGCTTCGCAAGCGGCAACGGCTGCCTCCAATGCGGTGGCATGGGTTGCCGATAGACGCCGCGCAGCAAGCCCGGCTGCTTGGCCCTCCAGCTTGGCATGCACTTCTAGAATGGCGAGAAACTGCTCTAGAGTCGGGCGAAAGACAACCGCACCCTTGCGGGCCACGCGCTCGACCAGTCCTGACGCTTCCAGCTGGATGAGGGCTTCTCGAACCGGCGTGCGCGAGACCTCGTGGCGGGCCATGATTGCGGCGTCTTCAATAAAGTCGCCAGGGCGCAACGCCCCTGTTTCAATGTCGCGTAGGATCGCACTGATAATGGTTTCTGTTTGGCCTGCCATGTCGTGAGATTGACCGAAAAAACAGGGCAGGTCCAGCCTTAGGTATATTCAGGTGTCGTAAAAATATGTTCTTTTTCTTTCCCTCAATATCCTGGGGGTCTGGGGGCAAAGCCCCCAGTTGGTCGGATTTTTCCGAAGGAAAAATTCGAATTCAAATGCGCGCGCGCCATTGCCCTTCCAGATCGCGCATAGCCTTTGCAAAGACGCCCACATCGACGCCAACGGCCAGAAACTGCGCTCCCCAGTCGGCATACTCCTGCGTGGCGGTTTCGCTCACACCGAGGATGCCAGCGGCTTTGTCTGACCCTTTGATGCGACCAAGCATGTCTTTGATCGCAGCTTTGACATCCTCTGCGGCAGAGTTGCCAGGGTGCCCCATGTCTGCGGCGAGATCGGCGGGGCCGATGAAGACGCCGTCAACGCCCTCGACGGCCAGAATGGCATCGAGGTTTTCCATGCCGAGGCGGGTCTCGACCTGGACGAGCAAACAGACTTCATCGTTGGCTGTCCCTACATAATCTGTAATGGCGCCGAACTGTGAAGCGCGTGCGCCGGCAGCGCCTGCACCGCGGATGCCGTGAGGCGGGTAGCGCATGGCGCGCACGAGGGCTTTCGCCTGTTCTGCCGTGTCGACCATAGGCACAAGCACGGTCTGCGCGCCTGCATCGAGCACTTGCTTCACCAACCAGTCGTTGCCTGTGGGGATGCGTACGACCGCGTGGGAGTGTTTGTCTTCAAGGACTTGCAGCTGGGATGTGATCGTTTGCAAATCGTTCGGTGCATGTTCTCCGTCGATGACGACCCAATCGAATCCTGCAGTCGCGACCATTTCGATCGGGTAGGGATGAGCGAAGCTTGACCAGACGCCAAGCTGCTTTTTGCCCGCTTTGAGCGCGGCTTTGAAAGGGTTGTGAGGGGCTGGCATGGGTCTCTCCTTAAAGGGTCGCTGCGATTTCGGTGATGACATCATAGGCCATCATCACATCGTCACGGGTGGCATCAAACTGGCCTGCTTGAAAGCGGATCACAAAAGCGCCTTTCGTGCGGGTTTGGGTGATATAGATGCGGCCGTCGTCGTTGACCCGATCGACAAGGTTTTGGTTGAGTGCGTCAAGGTCTGTGGCGCTTTGGGGCGCGTAACGGAAGGTAAAGAGCGAAAGGACAGGGTCTGTGATGATTTCAAAGTCTGGCGCTGCACGAAAACGCTCGCAGAGCTCTTCGGACCATTTCACATGATTGCGCAACATGGTGCGTAGGCCTTCAAGCCCGTAGGTGCGAAAGAGAAACCAAAGCTTGAGTGCGCGGAAGCGGCGACCAAGGGGGACGGACCATTCAGAGTAGTTGATGATCCCGTCTTTGCCGTGCGTTTTCAGATACTCAGGCTGGATTGCCAAGCTGCGGGTCAGGTCTTCGGGGGCGCGCACGAAATGGGCGGAGAGGTCAAACTGTGTGCCCATCCATTTATGCGGGTTGAGCACGACGCTGTCGGCCTTTTCCACACCTGTCCAGAGCGAGCGGAATTCTTCACAAAGCATCGCCGAGCCCGCCCAAGCCGCATCGACATGGGTGTAAAGCTCATGCGTGGCGGCGACATCGCAAACGGCAGATACATCATCGCAGGCGCCTGTGCCTGTGCCGCCTGTGCAGGCGATGATGCCGGCGGGGAGGAAGCCTGCCGCAAGATCGGCTTTGATGGCGGCATCGAGTTTGGCGGGGTCCATGGCGCGCATAGGGCCCTGCGTTGGGATGCGGACAAGGTTCTCTTGTCCGATGCCCGCGATCCAGATTGCGCGGTCAACGGAGGTGTGCACCTCCTCGGAGGCATAGATGCGCAGGCGGGCTTGGCCTGTAAGGCCCCTCTGGTTGCCAGCCCAGTTGAGGGCTTTCTCGCGCATGGTGAGCACGGCGGCCAGCGTCGCGCCGCTGGCGCTGTCTTGGATGACACCGTGGAAGGCTTGCGGAAGGCCGAGCGCATCGCGCAGCCAGTCCATCATGCGTGTCTCCATCTCGGTGGCGGCAGGAGAGGTCTGCCAGAGCATACACTGTGGCGCCATCACTGTTGTGAAGAAGTCGGCCAGCACGGCAGCGGGGGAGGCGTTGGACGGGAAGTAGGCAAAGAAGCGTGGGTGCTGCCAGTGGGTGATGCCGGGCATAACGATGCGCTCGAAATCCTTGATTACATCCTCCACAGGCTCGCCCTGTTCTGGGGCGGCTGCGGCGAGCTGTGCCGCGATTTCGCCCGGCTTTGTCTGGGCGCGTACGGGGCGCTCTCGCAAGGAGCCGTGATACTCTGCGGCCCAATCGGCCACATAGCGGCCCCATTTTGGAAAATCTGTCCAGCGCATCTACGGCTCCCTCTTTTGTTAACAGGGTAACTGTATTTTTGGGGCTGACAAGTGGATTTTGAGAGCTATGGGGGCGACGCGCTGATCCGTATCGCCCCTTGCTGCTTTATTTTGTGCGCTTGGCGGCTGCGATGGCTTCGGAGAGTATGGCGCGCTCACCAATGTGGTTCGCCAGCAGCAGGATCAGGCGCGCGTTATAGGCGTCGCTTTCCTCTTTGCTGAGGCCTTCATGGGCGTTGAGCAATTCCTCATAAAAGTCATCGCCGCCTTTGATGTTGGGGGTCAGGGTCAATGTGCTCATGGGATTATTCCTTGCCTGTTGCGCGGCGTAGGGCCGTGCGGAAGAGGTTTTCATCAAAGCGGTCGCGGCGCGCAGCAACATGCTGATCGGGACGAATGAGATAAACGCCTGATTTGGCTTCGCCGAGATAGCGCGCTTTGAGTGCGCCTGTCGGGTCGTCTTTGGCCGAGAGAGCAAGGCGGGTCACTGTGATGCGATTATCTTCAAAGCTATCGGGCGCGTCTGCGTCGATCGTCAGGAGCGTGAATTTGCCGCCAAGCTTAGGGAGAAGGAATTCTGCCCCCAGCGGCGCATCGGGGCAGGGCGCGCCTGGGCGGGTGCGCTCGGGGCCATGGGAAAGACCATCGGCTGAGTTCAGTGGAGAGCCGTCATAAACGCAAGGGAGCGAGAGGCGGCCTGAATTGACCAGCGGGCGCGCAAACTCGTAGTGCTCGGACAGCTCCAGAACCGCGTTGCGGAAGATGTGGCTGGTCTCGCTTTTGGGTGTGATGAAGTCGGTCGCGCGGGTTGAGTTCAGGATATTTTCGTCAGCTCCATGGACGCGCTCTGTATTGTAGCTGTCGAGCAGGCTGTCGGGGGCTTGGCCATTGATCACAAGGCCAAGCTTCCAGCCGAGATTGTCGATGTCCTGCATGCCCGAGTTGGCCCCGCGCGCGCCGAAGGGCGACACCTGATGCGCCGCATCGCCTGCGAAGATCACCGGGCCGTGGCGGAACTTTTCCATACGCTTGCATTGGAACGTATAGATTGAGGACCAGACCATTTCATACTCGACCCCTTCGCCGAGGAAGGCATCGAGGCGGCGGCGGATGTTTTCTTCTTTTATTTCTTCTTTGCGGTCCACATCCCAGCCGATCTGGAAGTCGACGCGCCAGACATCATCGGGCTGTTTGTGCAAAAGCGTCGAGGCGCCCGAGCCGTGCGACGGCTCAAACCAGAACCAGCGCTCTGTCGGGAAGTTTTCGTTGATCATTTTGATATCGGCGATGAGGAAGCTGTCTTGAAAGACTTTGCCGGTGAAGTCATGGCCGAGCATGTTGCGCAGTGGAGAGTTCGCGCCATCGCAGCCGATGAGCCAGTCGGCTTCCATCGTATAGGGGCCATCGGGGGTCATGACCTCAAGCACCACGTGGTCGTCTTTGACCGTGACGCTATCAACGCGGTTTTTGCCACGGATTTCGACAGGCGCACCTGCTTTTTGCATTTCAAACAGCCGCTCGATCATAAAGCTTTCGAAATAGGGCTGCTGGAGGTTGATGAAGGCGGGGAATTCGTGGCCTTCTTCTGGCAAAAGATTGAATTCGAATACTTTGTCTTCTTTGTGAAAGACTTTTCCGAGGTTCCAGACTACACCCTTTTCGACCATGGGCTTGCCTGCGCCGTAGCGGTCGGCAATTTCGAGGGAGCGTTTGGCAAAACAAATCGCGCGGCTGCCCATGCCGACACCTTCGTGATCATCAAGCACGACGGCAGGGATGCCTTGGGCGCCCAGATCAAGCGCTGTCGCGACACCGACGGGGCCACCGCCCATGACCACAACAGGGTGGCGCACGGGCGCGCCTTTGTCTTGGTCGGCGTGGCGCTTGTATGGGTAGAGGCGGTAAGCGAGTGTATAGCGGTCATCAAACATGTCAGTCTCCTCCTATGACATGGGGGCGCGGTCTTATCGGTCTGTCTCTGGTATGCCAGCCTCACATGAGAGGCTGGCCCAAAGAGGCAGAGTGGATCAGCTTTGCAACTGTTCCCACATTTCGATGTCGCGTTTGTCGGTCCAGATGCGCGGGTGGTCCATGCCGCGGGCTTCGTCGTAGGCGCGGGCGACGTTGAAGGGCAGGCAGTGCTCATAGATCGCGTAGTCGGCGAACTTGGGGTCACATTCGGCGCGGCAGGCGTCCCAGGCCTCTTTGAGCGAGCCGCCGCGCGCGGCCACGCGGGCCACGGGGCGATAGGTGCTTTCCACAAAGTCGCGGGTGTTCTCGATGGCAGCGTTTACCATCTCCTTGCCGATGAGCGCGTCGCCACGTCCTGGCGCGATGGCGTCGACATCAAACCAAGCGATGTTGTCGAGCGTGTTGCCCCAATCGGCAAAGTGACCGTCGCCGCAGTAGCAAGCGGAGTGGTATTCCACGATATCGCCGGTGAACATGACGTTCTGGTCGGGCACATGGACGACAGCGTCGCCGGCCGTGTGGGCGCGCCCCAAGTGCATGATGTCAACGCGGCGCTTGCCGAGATAGACTGTCATGCTCTCGGAAAATGTGGTTGTCGGGTAGGTCAAGCCAGGGATGCTCTCGTGGCCTTCAAAGAGGCGTGGGAAGCGTTGGAACTCGCTGTCCCAGTCTTCCTGACCGCGCTCGACGACCATCGAGCGGGCTGCGTCTGACATGATGATTTCGGGCGCGCCATAGGCTGATGCGCCGAGCACGCGGACAGCGTGATAATGAGTTAGCACAAGGTGGCTGATCGGTTTGTCTGTGACGGAGCGGACTTTTTCGATCACTTTGTGAGCCAAGCGCGGCGTGGCTTGTGCCTCAACGATCATCACGCTCTCGTCGCCGATGATGACGCCTGAGTTGGGATCACCCTCGGCGGTGAAAGCCCAGAGGCCCTCGCCGACTTCGACGAAGGAGATTTGTTTTTCCGTCATGTCGCCTTGGGATGCGAATTTTTTAGACATTGGGTTTCCTTTTCAGATCGGTGTGCCTGTGGGCATTTTGGAGCCTTCGGCGAGAATATTTTAGCAATAAGAAAGCGTTAGCGTTTGTATGGGTCTGCGAGGGCGGGCAGGAGTGTTCCTGCGCATGTGCCAAAGCCAATGGTGTAGCCGTCGCCATGGGCTGCGCCGTAAAGGGTGAGCGTGTCGCCATCTTCCAAGAAGCTGCGTTCTTCGCCTGTGTCCAGCGTGATAGGCTCCTTGCCGCCCCATGAGAGCTCCAAGAGTGCGCCGCGCTGGTGCTTTTCTGGGCCGGAGATTGTGCCTGATCCCAAAAGATCGCCGGGGTTCATCGGGCAGCCAGATGTGGTGTGGTGCGCGAGTTGTTGGGCGGAGGAGTAATACATCTCCTTGTAGTTGGTCGTCGCGATGGTGCTCGCTTCTTTGCCCTCGGGGGCGAGGGTGACTGAGAGGTCGATGTCGTAAAGCATCGGGCCGCAGTCCTTGAGGTGCGGAAGCAGTTCTTTCTCGCGGGGCGGTGTGTCTGTGCGGAAAGGCTCGAGCGCGGCTTTGGTGACGATCCATGGGGAGATGCTTGTCGCGGTCGCTTTGGCCTGAAACGGGCCGAGGGGCTGGTATTCCCAGGCCTGAATGTCGCGTGCGGACCAGTCGTTGAGGAGGACGTAGCCGAAGATCATTTCGTCGGCCTCAGCGACGGTGACGGGGGCATCTGAAAATGTACCGACGATGGCACCCATCTCAAGCTCCAGATCAAAGCGCGCGGAAGGCGCCCAGCGGGGGGCGTCATCATTCGGACCATTGAGTTGGCCCCAAGGGCGGCGGATATCAGTGCCCGAGACAACAACCGAAGAGGCGCGGCCGTTGTAGCCGATGGGAATATGGAGCCAGTTGGGCGGCAGGGCGTTTTCCGCGCCGCGAAACATCGTGCCGACATTGGTGGCGTGATTTTTGGACGCGTAGAAATCGGTGAACTCGCTCACGAGGAAGGGAAGGTGCATGTCGGCGTCTGATTGCGCGACAAGCATGTCTGAAAGCTCGGCCTGATCAGGGGCGCCCTCGGCGAGAAGCTCTGTGAGGCGGGTGCGTAGGGCGGCCCAAAGCTTGGGGCCTTCTTCCATGACTTCGTTCCAGAAGGGCACATCAAAGAGTGGCGCATCAGTAAGAGCGATAAGGCCTGCTTCTTCGGCGGCGGCCACATCAAGGATCATATCGCCGATGGCGACGCCACAGCGTGGATCGCTGTCAGCTGTGGAAAAGACGCCATAAGGCAGGTTGTTTAGCGGGAAGGGGGCATCGGCTGTATTGGCCGAAGTGACCCAAGATGTGAGCAGTGACATTGGTATTCCTTATTTCTTGCCAGGCTTGCCATCGAATTTCTTTTCGATGTCAGTCCAGCAGTCGATGTAATCGTCTTGTAGCGGGGCCTCTTTGGCAGCGAAGGCAGTGAGGTGCTGCGGGAAGCGGGTTTCAAACATGAAGCTCATGGTGTTGTCGAGCTTCTCGGCCTTCAGCTCTGCGTTGGAGGCGCCTTCAAAGGCGTTTTTGTCGGGGCCGTGGGGTAGCATCATATTGTGCAGGGACATGCCGCCAGGAATGAAGCCTTTGGGTTTGGCATCATATTGACCGTAGATGTTGCCCATGAGCTCGGACATGATGTTCTTGTGATACCATGGAGGGCGGAACGTGTCTTCTGCCACCATCCAGCGCTCGCGGAAGAGCACGAAGTCGATATTGGCTGTGCCTTCTTGGCCAGAGGGGGCGGTGAGGACTGTGAAGATGCTTGGGTCAGGGTGATCAAACAGGATCGCGCCGACGGGGCAATATGTGCTGAGGTCGTATTTCACGGGGGCGTAATTGCCGTGCCACGCGACGACATCAAGGGGGCTGTGGCCGATTTTGGTTTCGTGGAACTGGCCGCACCATTTGATTGTGACCGTTGAGGGCGCGTCGCGGTCTTCAAAGGCGGCCACGGGCGTTTTGAAGTCGCGCGGGTTCGCCATGCAGTTCGCGCCGATGGGTCCGCGGCCCGGAAGCTCGAACTTCTGGCCGTAGTTTTCGCAGACAAAGCCGCGCGCTGGGCCTTCGAGGACTTCCACACGGTAGAGAAGGCCACGGGGGATGATCGCGATCTCTTGTGGGGCGAGGTCGATGATCCCCAGTTCGGTGGCAAATCTCAGGCGGCCTTCTTGGGGCACGATCAGCAGCTCGGAATCGGCTGAGTAGAAATATTGATCTACCATGCTCTCGGTGACGAGGTAGATATGGCTGGCCATGCCGACTTGTGTGTTCACATCGCCCGCTGTTGTCATGGTGCGCATGCCTGTGAGCCAATTGAGTGCTTCGCCTGCGTGGGTGACGGGATCCCAACGGTATTGGCCAAGGGAGATCACATCGGGATCCACATGGGGGGCGGATTTCCAATAGGGGAGATCAATCTTTGTATATCGGTGGGAGTGCTTGACCGAGGGGCGGATGCGATAACACCATGTGCGCTCGTTCTGATGGCTTGGCGCTGTGAAGGCTGTGCCAGAGAGTTGTTCGCCGTAGAGGCCGTAGTTGCATTTCTGTGGGGAATTCATGCCTTGGGGCAGGGCGTCGGGCAAAGCCTCGGTTTCAAAGTCGTTCCCAAAACCGGGCATGTAGCCTTTGTGAGGGCCGTCAAGCGAAGGGGCTTGTGTGAAACTGTGAGGAAATGTTTTTTTTGTCATGGCGCGCATCCTGTCGAATTTGGTTGCATAATTAACAGTTGATTTTGTAACTAACAACATAGGGAGACGCGCTATGACAAAAAAAGATGACTTTGATTTGCAGAATTTTCTGCCCTACCTGCTCAATCAGGCGGCAGAGGAAAGCAGTCTCGCGTTTCAGAATATCTATAAGGACCGTTACGGAATGTTGCGGACCGAGTGGCGGGTGCTGTTTCACCTTGGGATTTACGGGCGTCTGACCGCCAAAGAAATCTGCGAGCGCTCCAAGATGCACAAGACAAAGATCAGCCGCGCGGTGGCACGGCTCGAAGAGCGGCGCTTTTTGACGCGCGAGCGTGATGAGGCAGACAGGCGGCTGGAGTATCTGGAACTCACGAGTGCAGGGCGAGCGGCTTATACCGAGCTACGCGGTGTGGCTATCGACTATGATGCGGAGCTGGCGGCGACATTTTCTTCCGAAGACGTCACGGTGTTGCGTAAGCTTTTGCACCATTTGGCCAAGCTATGAGCGATCAGCTTAAAGGGCTGCTCATCACGATGATGGGCGTTTTGTTTGTTGTGCCTGACAGCTTGTTCATCCGGTTGATCGATGTCCCGCCTTTGGAGGTATCTTTCTGGCGGGGGTTGAGCACGGGGCTTTTGGTGATGATCTATGTGTTGATGACCACGGGTGCGCGCTCGGTTGGGGCAGCGCTGCGTGGCGGGCCCTATGCCTATGTCTATCTTATTGCGATGAGCGGCACGGGAATTCTCTTCACGCTGGCGGTGAGCCACACGAGTGTGGCCAATGTTGTCTTTATCATTGCCTCGATGCCTGTCTTCGCGGCTATTTTGAGCTTTGTCTGGATGGGAGAAGCGATCAGCCGCCGCATGATGGTCACCATGATTGCGGTTTTTGGTGGTCTTGGCATTATCACCTACAGTTCGGGTGAGACTCATGGCGCGAGCCTGAAGGGGGATCTTCTGGCGGTGTGCGTTTCGTTTGTTTTTGCCGTCGCTCTCACCGCGGCGCGACGGGTGCGCTCTGTCTCGATGGTTCCGATGTTGCCTGTGGCCTATTTGGTTTCGGCTTTGTGTCTGTCTCCGTTTGTTTTGCCGCTACAGCTTGAGGCCTCGCAATATTCCCTTGTGGCTCTGCATGGGCTTTTTATTGGGATCAGTTCGGTCGGACTGGCGCTGGGTCCAAGGTATATTCCGTCTGCCGAGGTGGCGCTTTTGATTTTGCTTGAGTCTGTGCTGGCGCCGCTTTTGGTCTGGTTTGTATTGGGCGAAGACCCAGGGGCTTATGCGCTTGTGGGCGGCGCTGTTGTAATCTCGGCTTTGGGGCTGTCAAACCTTGTGGTGCTGATGCGCAAGCGCGCTAAAGCGGACCCGATTGGTAGAGCCGCACCTTGAGGCCGCCGTGGGGCACGTAGGGGCCTGCCGAGAGAGTGAGGCCCGTGGCTTTGGCGAGGGACGCTTCAGTCGTGATGATCGCGACGCGCCAGCCCCTGAACTCGGTTTTGAGCGTTGTTCCCAGCGCAGCATGAAGCGCAAAGAGGGGCTTTTTGTTGCCGATGCGTGCCCCATAGGGGGGGTTGATGATCACGAGGCCAACAGGGCCGTCGGGGCGTTTGAGATCGGAAATAGAGGTGCAGGTGAAGCGTGTGAGGGCCGAGACGCCCGCCGCATCAGCGTTGCGGGTGCTCATGGCGATTGCCCCTTGGTCGCGATCTGAACCATAAAAATGCTGATCGGTGCTGCGCGGGGTTATGCTGCAGCGCAGGGCCTCCCATGCGGCAGCATCAAAGCTTGCGAGGCTTTCAAAAGCGAAGCTGCGCGCGCGTCCTGGGGCGAGGCCCATCGCGATCTCGGCGGCCTCGATGGGGAAGGTCCCTGAGCCGCACATCGGGTCAAGAACAGGCTCGGTTCCAGTGTACCCCGCTTCGCGAAGAAAAAGTGCTGCAAGCGTCTCGCGCATGGGAGCTTTGTTGACGGCCTCTTTGAAGCCGCGTTTGTGAAGGCTTTCGCCAGAGCTATCGAGGCTGAAGGTGACGAGGTTGTCATCGATACGCGCCTTCAGTGTGAGCGTGGCTTCGGGCGAGATGGGCGGACCGAGGCTTTCCTTGATCGCAGTTTCAATGCGCTGGGCGGCGGCGCCTGCATGATATATTTTGGAGCGCTTGTTGGTGCTCACCTCGATCCGAACAGGCACATCCGGGCGCAAAAACTCAGCCCATGGAAACTTGCGCGCGCGCTTGTCGAGCTGTGCGAGGTGAAAGGCTCGGAAGGAGCCGATGCGCACGAGCACACGGACGGCGCCACGCAGCATGAGGTTGGCGCGCCACACTTCAGGCCAATCGCCTTTGATCTCAACACCGCCAGAAATTGCGTTCGCAGGGGAAAAGCCATGCTCCAAAGCCTCTGATGCCAAGGCAGACTCCAGCCCTGGAGGGCAGATCAGGAAAATATCAAAAGGATCTGACACTTAGAAGTCGACGCTGACGTTTGGAAGCTTGAGTGATTTCATCATCTCGCGGAGCTCTTGGCGGGCGGCGATATTGGAAATGTTCAGCTTTTGAACGCCGACATCCTTCAGGTCGAGCAGGGTCAGGCCGCGCGGAAAGAGCTCGCGGAAAATAACGCGCTCATTAAAGCCCGGCGCAACGCGAAAGCCGATGCGTGCGGAGAGATTGTCAACGGCGCGTTCCATTTTCTCTTTGTTGACCATGCGCTGCGCGCCGAGGCGGTTGCGCATTACGATCCAGTCAATGGGCTTTAGCCCAGCTTGAGCCCGCAGTTTACGGGCGGACCAGACCATCTCGGAGTAGACCGAGGGGCCTTTGATCTTTTCGCCGTCGGCGTCGATGTGAGCGAGCAGGTCAAAGTCGATGAAGCTGTCGTTTAATGGGGTGACGAGCGTATCGGCGAGCGAGTGGGCCACTTGGCTGAGGCGTGTGTGCGAGCCTGGACAGTCAATCAGGATAAAGTCGTTGTCAGGCTCAAGCGTGGCGACAGCGGCCGAGAGACGGTGATCATAGATGTTTTCGCCTGGCTTGAGCGTCTCTTTGTCGATTTCTGGGAGCTCGTGGTACTCAGGCGTTGGCAGGTCAAGGCCTGCTTTGGCACAGAAATCCACACGGTTCTCAAGGTAGCGGCCAATCGTTTTTTGGCGCAAATCCAAATCGAGCACAGAGGTTTTGTGGCCCAAGCGAGCGAGCGCCGTGGCGATGTGCATGGAGACCGTTGATTTGCCGGCGCCGCCTTTTTCATTGCCGACGACGATGATGTGAGCCATGGCTCTTGCCCCTTAAATTCAGAGCGCTGTTGCGCTTTTGTCTATCTTGGATTGGTTATAAGCGGGGGAAAGCCAAAGGGGAAGCGTAAGAAGTACGTTGCGTCACAAGATTGAGGGCTTGGCTTGCTGATGTCTTGGCGCTAGCTTTTGCGTAGAAGGCCCGCGAACAGGGCTGCGAAATGGGAGAAAACGTAATGAACACAGTTGCAAAACTGGCGGCGGCAGCCGTTGCTTTGAGCTTTGCCACAGAAGCGGCAGCCACCGAGTGGAACGTATCCGTCTGGGGCAAGCGCCGTGCCTTTACCGAGCACGTCGAAAAACTGGCTGAGCTTGTCAGCGCAAAAACGGGTGGCGAGTTCACTATGAACGTCAGCTATGGCGGCCTCTCGAAGAACCGCGAAAACCTTGATGGAATTTCGATTGGTGCATTCGAAATGGCGCAATTCTGCGCAGGCTATCACCGTGACAAAAACCGTGTTGTGACAGTGCTTGAGCTGCCATTCCTTGGTGTTGAAAACCTTGAGCAAGAGCTTGCTGTTTCCAACGCGGTCTATGCACACCCTGCCGCGACAAAAGAGATGGCGCAGTGGAATGCCAAGCTTCTTATGACATCCCCTATGCCGCAGTATAACCTTGTTGGCACAGGCGAGCCTCGCGACGAGCTGGCGGAATTTGAAGGCATGCGTGTTCGTGCAACAGGTGGCATTGGCCAAGCTTTTGAAGCTGTTGGCGCGGTTCCGACATCAGTAACGTCCTCAGAAGCCTATCAGGCAATGGAATCTGGGGTTGTTGACACGGTGGCCTTTGCCCAGCACGCGCACCTGAGCTTTGGCACGATCAACGAAGCCGATTGGTGGACGTCAAACCTCAACCCGGGCACTGTGAACTGCCCTGTTGTTGTCAATATCGACGCCTATGAGAGCCTGTCGGATGAGCACCGTGCCGCGCTGGAAAGCTCGGTTCCTGAGGCGCTTGAGTTCTATCTCAGCAACTATGGTGAGCTTCTGAAGCGTTGGGATGCCGTTCTCGAAGAAAAAGGCGTGGAAAAAGTCGTGATCGCTCCTGAAGTGATTGCGGAGTTCCGTACCAAAGCTGCTGATCCGATCCGCGATGCGTGGATTGCAGATATGGAAGCCCAAGGCATTCCTGGCCAAGAGCTTTATGACCTTGTCATGAAAACTCTGGACGAAGCGAAGAGCGGAAGTTGATTTCTAGGCAGGGGGTTTTTGCCTCTTACCAAAAATCTGAAGGCTGCGCGACACCGCGCAGCCTTTTTGCGCAATTCACGCAATAGCACAAAAGGGAGAGTGAGATGGCCGGTTCAGCCGCCGTGCTGGAAGATTCCAGCTTACTGAGCAAATTGGACCGCATGTTGCTGCCTGTGGAGCGCGTTTGCGCGCTGCTGAGCGGCCTTGCGATTTTTTCATTGATGTTTCTGGCGGCGTATTCCGTTATCGCGCGCAAGTTTTTTGGCAGCCCCTTGCTGGGCTATGTGGATTATATCGAGGCAGCGATGCCTGTGATTGCGATTATGGGCGTGTCCTATGTAGCGCGGGACGGGACACATATCCGCATGGACATGCTCGTTAACGCGCTCAAGGGGCGGGTGCTTTGGTTCTTTGAGCTTATTTCTGTTCTTTTGATGCTCTTGCTTATTGTGGGTCTTACTTACGGCGCTTGGGAGCATTTTGACCGCTCATTTGATTGCGCTAGCCCATGGTGTTCACGTGACAGCTCGATTGATATCAGCCTGCCGATCTGGCCGAGCAAGCTTGTCGTTCCGATTGCATTTGGCGTGCTGATTCTGCGCTTGCTGCTTCAGGCTTGGGGCTATGGCCGCGCGCTTGTCTTGGGGTTGGAAAACCCTGTGGCTGTGCCTTTGTCGTTGACGATTGAGGAACAGGCGATGGCCGAGGCCAAACTTTTGGAAGGAGCCGACTGATGGAGCCGATTGAAATTGGTTTATACACATCCGCAGGGATGCTTGTGTTGGTTCTGCTGGGGATGCGGGTTGCTTTTGCGGCGGGACTGGCGGGCTATATTGGCCTGATCTGGTTGCGCTGGAACGGTTTTGACTATGATCCGGAACGCTTTTGGAAAGCGGTGGAGATCAGCACTAAGATTGCCGGACTGACGCCGCATTCGAAAGTCTCTGCACAGGTGTTATCACTGATCCCTGTCTTCATTATGATCGGTTATCTCGCCTATCATGCCAAGTTGACGACAGCTCTTTTTGAGGCCTGCAAGCGTTGGATCGCGTGGGTTCCGGGTGGGCTTGCTGTTTCAACCGTCTTTGCGACAGCGGGCTTTGCAGCTGTGTCAGGCGCCTCTGTGGCCACTGCGGCTGTGTTTGCGCGGATCGCGATCCCCGAGATGCTCAAGATCGGATATAACAAGCAGTTTGCGGCGGGTGTTGTCGCGGCAGGCGGCACTTTGGCCTCGCTTATTCCGCCCTCGGCGATTTTGGTGATCTATGCCATTATTGTTGAGCAAGACGTGGGTATGCTCTTGCTCGCAGGCTTTATTCCAGGTGTTTTCTCGGCGATTGTCTATGCTGTTTTGATCATTGGCATCGCGGTTGTGTTCAAGAATGTGGGCCCGCCTGTGACTGGGTTTACTTGGAAAGAGCGCTTTGAAAGCCTGCCACCAGCCTTGCCGATTGTGGCTGTGGTCGTGATCATTATTTTCTTTGTCTACAACCCGTTCGGGGACGCTTGGGGCACACCGACGGAAGGCGGCGCTGTTGGCGCGTTTATCGTCTTTCTCATGGCGCTCTATCGTGGGATGCGTTGGCCAAAGCTGAAGGAAGCACTGCTCGAAACTGCCAAGCTCACCGTGATGATCTTCACTATCATCTGGGGCGTGTTGATTTATGTGCGCTTCCTTGGCTTTGCTGAATTGCCCGACGCGTTTTCTAGCTGGATCACATCGCTTGAGCTCTCGCCCATGATTATTCTGATTTGTATCCTGCTGGCCTATGCCGTGCTCGGCATGTTCATGGATGCAATCGGGATGCTCTTGCTCACGTTACCTGTGGTTTATCCTGCAGTTATGGCGCTGAACGGGGGCGAGAATGTTGCCGCCGTTGATAGTGCCTTTGGGATGTCAGGGACGATGTGCGCGATCTGGTTTGGCATTCTGGTGGTCAAAATGGCGGAGTTCTGTTTGATCACCCCGCCAATTGGCCTCAACTGCTTTGTTGTTGCAGGGGTGCGTGATGATCTGACAGTTCAGGACGTTTTCAAAGGTGTGACGCCGTTTTTCATCGCTGATGCGCTGACCATTGCCGGGCTTGTAGCCTTCCCGGGGATTGTGCTCTGGTTGCCCTCTCTAGTGTGATGAGTGCCCCTTAATATGTGTAGACATATTATTTTTAAGTCGGTAACTCTTCCCCTAATCTAAGGGGGAGAGTTCTCATGACCACGATCGTTTTGACGCCTATGTCTGTCGGCTTTTCCCAGCTTGAACAGGTCTATCGGGGCGGCATTTCTCCCCAGCTTGATCCCATTTGTAAGGCGGCAGTGGAGCTGGCTGCGAGCCGTATTGCCGAGGCGGCTGCAGGAGACGCTGCTGTTTATGGTGTGAATACGGGTTTTGGCAAATTGGCGAGTGTGAAAGTCGCACCAGAGGATACGGCGCAGCTTCAGCGGAACTTGATCTTGAGCCATTGTTGCGGCGTGGGCGAAGCAATGCCTGAGGCCCATGTGCGCTTGATGATGACCCTCAAGCTTTTGTCTTTTGGACGCGGCGCTTCTGGCGTGCGGTGGGCGCTTGTGGCACTGTTGGAAGGGATGCTGCGCGAGGGTGTGACACCTGAAGTCCCTGCGCAAGGCTCGGTGGGCGCATCAGGCGACCTTGCGCCTTTGGCGCATATGACCGCAGCGATGATGGGTGAGGGCAAGGCGCGCTATCAGGGCGTTTTGATGGGCGCGGCTGAGGCCTTGGCCAAGGCAGGACTCGAGCCTGTGGAACTTGGTCCCAAAGAGGGCCTAGCCTGTATCAACGGGACGCAATTTTCCACGGCCTATGCGCTTGCAGGCCTCTTTGAGGGCTGGCGCGCCGCGCAGAGCGCTCTTGTGATTTCGGCGCTTTCGACAGATGCAATCATGGGGTCGACTGCGCCATTGCAGCCAGAGATTCATACGCTGCGCGGCCATGCGGGGCAGATCGAGGCGGCGGCTGCTATGCGAGCGCTTTTGGACGGCTCAGAAATCCGCGAGAGCCACCGAGAGGGCGACACCCGCGTGCAAGATCCGTATTGTATCCGCTGTCAGCCGCAGGTGACGGGGGCGGCGATGGATGTGATGCGCCAAGCGGCGAGCACGCTGATTGTTGAGGCCAATGCGGCAACAGACAATCCTTTGGTGCTGACGGAGGCAGGGCTTATTGTGTCGGGGGGCAACTTCCATGCCGAGCCTGTGGGCTTTGCTGCAGATATGATTGCACTCGCGCTCTCCGAAATTGGCGCGATTGCGCAGCGTCGTGTGGCTTTGATGGTCGATCCGACTTTGAGCTTTGATTTGCCGCCGTTCCTGACGCCCAATCCCGGGCTGAACTCTGGCCTGATGATTGCCGAGGTGACGACGGCGGCTTTGATGAGTGAAAACAAGCACCTCGCGAACCCGACTGTCACTGACAGCACGCCAACCTCTGCCAACCAAGAGGATCATGTCAGCATGGCAGCTCATGGTGCGCGGCGCTTGATGCAGATGGTGCGCAATCTTGAGCATATCTTGGGGGTTGAGCTTTTGTGTGCAGCGCAGGGTGTCGAGTTTCGTGCGCCTCTGGAGACGAGCGGTCCTTTGGCGGCTGTGATCAAGCGTTTGCGCCGTGACATCGCGAGCCTCACGGACGACAGGTATATGGCCGACGATTTGGCGCAGGCAGCGGCCCTTGTGGGCACAGGGGCTGTAACGCGCGCGGCGGCAACCGAGCTGCCAACGCTGGGCTAGATCACGGCTTTTTCGAGGATCGGCGCGTTCGCGGCGATGCGCTCGTAATGGAAGGCGCTGAGATCAAGGCTGCGGTAGCTTCCATAGGTCAACCATTCCGCTGTGCCCCGACCCATGGCTGGGGATTGTTGCAATCCGTGACCTGAAAAACCGTTGAGAAACAAAAAGTTGCTTATGTCAGGGTGAGGGCCAGTGATGGCGTTTTGGTCCAGCGTGTTATAGGCGTAATGGCCTGCCCATTCAGAAACAACCTTTATGGCCTCGAACTGGGGAATGCGTGTCGCGATCATTGGCCAAACATGGTTTTCCCAAAGACTGTGATCCATCGCGAAATCATCAAATGCGACAGCGGGGTCTTCTTCTGTATGGGCGCCTGCCATATAGGTTCCACCGCTAACTTCCCGCACATGCACGCCTGAGGGGTCAATCGTGAGCGGTAAGGGCTGCTCCAGAGGGTGTTCGGCGCGAAAGACCCATGTGAAGCGCTTGCGCGGCTCAACAGGCAGGCTGAGCCCAGCCATAGCGGCGGTGCGCGCGGCGCGGGGGCCTGTGGCGTTGACGAGCTGGCCACAAGAGACGGTCTGACCGGTGCTCAGAGTGACACTTTCTATGCGGTTACCTCTGGTGTTCTTGTTGAGGGCGGTAACCTCTGCTGCGATGTATTCTACTCCTGCCTCGCGGCCAATGCGCCGCTGCCAATCAAAGACGGCTTGGCCATCAAAGAAGCCCTCATCAACTGTGTTGATCGAGCCGAGAAGGATATCGTCGAGTGCATAAAAGGGATAGGCGGCTGCGATTTGTTCACGGCTCATAAGTTGCGTGGCTGCTCCTGCCGCTTGCTGGACCGCATGGTTGGTGCGCAGGGTGGTGGCCATTTCTTCAGTGTCTGCGAGATACATGTAGCCGAAGTTCTGGATGTCGAGCTTGGGAATGCGACTGTCGCTGAGGTATCTGCCGAGATTTTTCACATAGTCGGCAGCAAACTGCGAGATGCGCACGTTCAGCCCTGTCGAAAACTGCTGCCGCATACAGGAGTTTGTGTGGGAGGTTGAGGCGAACTCATAAGTAGGGTCGCGCTCAATCACCAGAACTTTGCCTTGAAAGTCCTTGTTTTGGCTCAAAAAGCAGGCCGTGGAGGCGCCCATGATGCCGCCGCCGATGATGATCACATCGTAGTTCCTGCTTTTTGGGGTATCTGTGCTCATGGGCATGTCTCTTGCGGTGTGGTTGTTTGCTCTGGCGCGCAGTTTTCGCAGATTTGACTGTGCGCGCAAGCTCTGTAAACACGAGAAACATTGCAAAGAACGTGCAAGGCCCTGGCATCTGAGATAAGAGGCGCTCAAGTTGAAATGAAGAAGAGCCTTTGCCAGCTTTGGCAAAAGGAAAAATCACCTTATGAGCAAAGACAACACTCTTGTGACCCAAGCTGCGCGTCTCTCCGTTGCACCCATGATGGACTGGACGGACAGGCATTGTCGTTTTCTGCATCGGCTCCTCTCGCGGGAGACGTTGCTTTATACCGAGATGGTGACTTCGCCTGCTTTGGTGCGGGGGCGGGCGTTTCATTTGCTGGCGCATAGCCCTGAGGAGCACCCTGTGGCTTTGCAGTTGGGCGGCTCTGATCCTGTTGAGCTTGCCGAAGCGGCGCGGATCGGAGCGGAGGCGGGATATGACGAGATCAACCTCAATGTCGGCTGCCCGTCTGATCGGGTCCAGTCAGGGACCTTTGGTGCGGTGTTGATGCGTCAGCCTGAACTTGTGGCAGAGTGTTGCGCTGCTATGCAGGCTGTTGTGGAGGTGCCAGTGACGGTCAAGTGCCGCATTGGTGTTGATGATCAAGAGCCAAAAGAAGTTTTGCCAGCCTTTCTGGAGACTGTGTCTGGCGCGGGCGTCACTCGATTTAGCGTTCATGCGCGCAAGGCTTGGCTCAAGGGGCTTTCGCCCAAAGAAAATCGCGATATTCCGCCACTTGATTATCCTCTCGTCTATGAAATGAAACAGAATTTTCCACATCTACACCTTTCTTTGAATGGCGGTGTGGCGACGTTGAAGGAAGCGGTTGAACATCTTGAAATGGGGATGGATGGCGTTATGATTGGGCGCTCTGCCTACCACCAGCCTTGGGATATTCTGGGCGATGCCGATGCCCTTATTTTTGACAAACAGAACCCTTTTGCCGACCCTGTTGAGGGCGTTGAAGCGATGTTACCATATGTTGAGGAGCATTTGAGCGAAGGCGGAAAGCTTGGCCAGATCAGTAAGCATATGCTTGGTCTCTTTGCGGGCCAGCCCGGGGCGCGGCTTTGGAGGCGGGTGCTCTCGGAAGGGGCACATAAAGAGGGCGCTGGCGTGGCCTTGATCAAAGAAGCGCTGGACGCGGTGCGCGTGGCGCGCGAGGGTGCGCTTGAGGCGCAAAAATAGGGACGGAATGATGCCAGAAACAGGTTTGCTTCTTCAGATGTTGGTGATGCTGTTGGCCATCGGGGCCTTTGCAGGGGTGCTTGCAGGGCTCTTGGGTGTGGGTGGCGGCATCATTCTCGTCCCGGCTTTTTTCTATGCATTTCAGGTACTTGGATATGATGGGCCGCAGCTTATGCAGGTCTGCTTGGCCACATCTCTTGCGACGATTGTCGTCACCTCGGTGCGCTCGGTTCTGAGCCACAACAAGAAGGGCGCTGTGGATTGGGACATTTTGCGCTCATGGGCCATCGGGATTGGTATCGGGGCCGTCTTCGGGATGCTGCTTGCCTCATCATTGCGCTCAATTACGTTGCAGGCGATTTTCGGCTGCCTTGGTGTTGTGATTGGACTTTATATGGGCTTTGGGCGCAGTCAGTGGCGGCTCGGGCAGGAGATGCCGAAGGGGGCAAAACGTGCGATGCTTTCGCCAACCGTCGGATTTCTTTCGGTGTTGATGGGCATTGGCGGGGGCAGTTTCGGGGTTCCTTTGATGAGCTTGTTCAATGTGCCCATTCACCGTGCTGTGGCGACGGCGGCGGGTTTTGGTGTGATTATCGCTGTGCCTGCGGTCATCGGATTCCTCTTTATAAGCATTGATGGCGCGCCGCCTTATACAGTGGGCGCTGTGAACTTGGTTGCCTTTGCTGTGATCGTGTCGATGACAATGATAACCGCGCCTTACGGGGTGAAGCTTGCACATGCGATGGACCCCAAGCCGCTCAAGCGTGTGTTTGCAGTCTTTTTAACCCTGGTTGCCTTGAATATGCTGCGTAAGGCACTGGGATATTGAGAGAATACCTTGAAAGAGGCTGGTTGAAATTCCCACATGATGACCGACTTCTGAACTGGGTCTCATCTGTGTCAGCGCCTGCTTGGACCGCTGTTGATGCCCCCGAAAATGCTCATTGGCATCAATGTGGGGGCACTTGGTTTGTCGGGGTAGACGCTTTGCCCAGCGATGGCATGGGTGCCGTTGAACCCGGCATGACGCTTGGCGGGACGGCGTATGAGTTTGCGACAAATCAGTTTGGCTCCTTGGCGCTGCATCCTGCCCAGCTTTCGGTGATCTATCCTGGTTATCCAAAACCTCGCGTGGGAGAGAGCGAAGCGGCGGGTCGATATCGGGTCAAACGCGATGCGGCGCATTTGGATGGGTTGAAAATGGAGCTGCCTGAGCGACAGAGGCGGATGGGGGAGTATCATGCTTGGGTGCTTGGCGTTCCGTTAAGCGAGAGTGCGGCGAGCCCTTTGGTTGTCTGGGAGGGGAGCCATCTCAAACTTGCGGCGATGTTGAGGGCGGCCTTTGAGGGCGTGCCTGAGGCCGAGTGGCATAGAGTTGATCTCACTGCGGCCTACACAGCGGTCCGCTCGGAGATTTTTGAGACATGTCAAAGGGTTGAGGTGCATGCAGCCGTCGGTGAGGCCTATCTTGTGCATCGTTTTGCTCTGCATGGTGTTGCGCCTTGGAGCGGGGTAGAGACTGCGCCGCGCATGATTGCCTATTTCCGCCCAGAGCTGACCGATCGGCGGCGCTGGCTGGAAGCGGATTAAGCCGACCCTAAGGCTGCGTCCCATATGGTTAAGGCGCTCAAAACACGCTGATTCTAGGGGGGTGATATGCGTGCACAACCCGTGCACACCCCGTGCACCGCCCTAAGCGGTAAACGTTAAGCGAAATTAACTTAATGCGGCGCGCGGTGCGTCTGCAAATTTCGGATATCGAAGGCTGTAAGAGTGGATGAGCGGGCTGCGACGCCTGCGCGGCCGTACTCTTGTGTTCAGCGGTTGAGGCGGGCTGCGCGTCCACCGCGGCGGCCTGTGGGGGCCGCTTCGCGGGCTGGAAGTTCGGCCATGATGGCGCGGCGCTCTTCGGGAGACATGCGCGACCAGCGTCCAATCTCATCAATCGAACGAGCGCAGCCTGTGCAGAGCCGCGTTTCGGGCTGCACCACACAGATCTGGATGCAGGGGCTGTCGATCTCGGCGCGTTGCCAGACTTTGGAGTTTTCGCTCATATCACTCTGCCTTCATATGCCCGAGACGGTCGAGCAGCCCTTGAAGGATATAGGAGGCGGCGACATGGTCGATAACCTCTGCGCGACGTTTTCGGGTCGTATCCGCCTCAAGCAGGGCTTTTTCTGCGGCAACCGTGGAGAGACGCTCATCCCAATAGGTGATCGGAAGGTCCGTCATGCGCGTGAGGGAGCGGGCAAAAGCGCGGGTCGATTGACAGCGCGCGCCTTCGGTTCCGTCCATGTTGCGCGGCAGACCGAGCACGAGCCCAGCGATGTTGCGCTCGGTGGCCACGGCGAGCATGGCCGTGGCGTCGGGGGTGAACTTTTTGCGGCGGATCGTTTCCAGCGGGCTTGCAGAGCTTCGGAAGGTATCAGACACGGCAAGGCCGATGGTCTTGTCGCCAAGATCAAGGCCCATGAGCGCCCCGTAAGCGGGCAGGGCGGCAACAAACTCTTCGGGGGTTTCGCAGATCACTGGTCGACCCCTGCGCGCGCCGCACCGCGACGGACCGTTTCAAGGGCGTCAGGCGTGTCTGCAAAGCGCTGTTGTGCCTCAAGCCAGATCGCGCGGGCGCGGCTCTCATCGCCCAAAGAACCATAGGCGCTGATCAGGCGCGCCCATTCTTCGGGGGTTCCGCCTTCTGTGGCGAGGCGGTCATTGAGGCGCTGGACCATGCTTTGGACCATTTCTTGGCGCTCTTCTGGTGTCATTTCGCCTGCGTTCTCAATGTCTTGAACCGTTGGGCCAGGCATGTCTGTTGCCATTTCGCTCGGTGCGGGCTGGGTGTAGTCGACGCCTGCGAGCCAAGCGATATCATCAATGCTTTGGCGGATCGGGGCGATCCATGGAGCCTCTTCGGGGCCTTCGTTGAGCAGCTGTGACCAGAGGCCAAAGGCGCGGTCGGGGCGGTCGTTTTGGAGCCACATCTGACCAAGGAAATAGCGCGCGACGGGGTCTGTACGGTCAGCGCGCAGGGCGCGGCGCAAAGCGGCCTCGGCTTCGGGAGAGACGTAGCCATCCGCTTCTGTGATATACATCTGCGCCATGGTCACGAAGTCACTTGCGCCCGCTGCCTCGCCTTTGAGGCGGATAACAGCACTTTGAGCGGCACGCGCAGCGGCGTAGTTGCCGAGGCGGGCTTCACTCTGGGCAAGGAACTGCTGGCCTTGAAGCTCGTCCGGACGGCTCGCCACGGCTTCGCGCAGGCGCTCTACCAGTTCAAGATAGTCTGCCTCTTGCTGCGGGGCGTTGCGCACTGGCAGGCGTGCAAGAAAGGCCTCGTGGCTGCTGCGGCTGCTGTAGAGTTCTTGGGAGGCTTGCAGGCGCGCCTTGTGAGGCAGATCGCCAAGACCAGGCGTACCAAGCTGTGTGTAGATGGCAACGCCACCCCCTGTGAGGAGGAGGGCAATGATAGCGGCGATGGCGATCGTCAGGCTGCGCGGCTGTTGGCTTGAGACATCGGCGATGGCCAGCTGAGCGTCGGCGGCCAGAACACGGCGGCCCACTTCGGTGCGGATGCGCTCGGCATCGGCCTCATTGATCACGCCGCGGGCAAGATCACGTTCCACTTCTTTGAGCTGGTCGCGATAAATGCGCAAGTCATAGGCGGCGGGGTGCTCGGCTTCGGCGCGGCGGGTGAGCAGCGCGAGGGCGAAGAGAGCGGCGATGAGCAGGGCCAGAGCGGCTGAGATGATCCAGAATAACATGAGCGGTATTTAGGGCGGCGGGGGGCGACTGGGAAGGGGGAATCGGATGCGCGCGCGATGATGTCGCAATTGTGAGGGATTGTGGCGCAATGTTGGGGGGATGCGGGGCGCTTTTGGGGCAGAGAGGATGTAAGCATCTAACACGATTGGATTCGAGCCATGAGACGGTATTCTGCATTTGCTGTGGCACGCGAGGCTGCGCGCTTTCATACAGGTTGGGAGCGCGCGTGGCGTTCACCACAGCCCAAGAAAAAGTACGATGTGATCATCGTGGGCGCGGGCGGCCATGGGCTTGCCACGGCCTTCTATCTTGGCAAGAACTTCGGGATCACCAACGTGGCGATCATCGAGAAGGGCTGGCTGGGCGGCGGCAACACAGGCCGCAACACCACGATTATTCGTTCCAATTATCTGCAGGACCCATCAGCGGCGCTTTATGAAAAGGCGCGTTCGCTGTATGAAACGATGTCTCAGGATCTGAACTACAACGTCATGTTCTCGCCGCGTGGTGTGATCATGCTGGCGCAGACCGAGCATGAGGTGCGCGGCTATAAGCGCACGGCGCATGCCAATATGTTGCAGGGCGTTGAGACGCGCTTCATCGGGCCGGAAGAGGTGAAAAAGCTTGTGCCGATCATTTCGCTTGAGGGGCCACGCTATCCTGTCCTTGGTGGCTTGTATCAGGCGCGCGGCGGCACAGGGCGGCACGATGCTGTGGCTTGGGGCTATGCGCGGGCCTGCTCGGATATGGGCATGGATATCATCCAGCAGTGCGAAGTGACGGGTGTGCGCTCATCGGGCGGCAAAGTCACGGGTGTGGACACCACGAAGGGTGCGATTGATTGCGACAAGCTTGGCCTTGTGGTTGCAGGGAACTCTGGCGCTCTGGCGAATATGGCGGGCTTCAGGCTTCCGATGGAATCGGTTGCGCTTCAGGCGCTTGTATCCGAGCCGATCAAGCCATGTATGGATGTGGTTGTTATGGCCAACACGGTGCACGGCTATATGAGCCAGTCCGACAAGGGCGAGATGGTCATTGGCGGGGGCACGGATGGCTTCAACAACTATACACAGCGCGGCTCGTTCCATCATATCGAGGAGACGGTGCGCGCGCTTGTGGAGACCTTCCCGATGGTGAGCCGCCTCAAGATGCTGCGCCAGTGGGGCGGGATCGTGGACGTCACTGGCGACCGCTCACCCGTGATTGGCAAGACGCCGCTGGGCAACTGCTTTATTAACGCAGGCTGGGGCACGGGTGGCTTTAAGGCCATTCCGGGCGGCGGCTGGGCGACGGCAGAGCTGATCGCCAAGGGCGAGCCTGGGCCTTTGAGTGCGGAGTTTGGTATGGAGCGCTTTATTGAAGGCCGCTTTATTGATGAATCTGTTGCGGCGGGGGTGGCACATTGATGGTTGCACCCCCCCCTAGCTCTCTATTTTTTCTTGGACTTGTTGGGTCGTTGAGTAAGAGCCGATGCAGCTGCAGTTTTCGCAGCAGGGCTAGACTTTGGATCTCTCAAAACCTTGCTTGCTGCACTTGCAGCTTTCTTACTTGTGACTTCGCTGTTCTTCTTCACCATTTAAATTTCCTAATCGTTAGTTTTGCACAGTCGGCAGCCAGTGTCTGCCTAGAGAAGAGAATAATGGTGGCACCTATCGATTTCAACTTTGTGGCTATAAAAAGATGCCCGCTCAACTCAGGAGTGCAGTTATGCTGATCCTTGAATGCCCCTATTGCGGCGTACACGCTGACGAGACAGAACTGTCACCCGGTGGCGAGGCGCATTTGACCCGCCATGGCCCCGAATCTTCAGACGACGATTTTGAGAGCTACCTGTTCCAGCGCGAAAACCCCAAGGG
>NZ_JAQWYD010000006.1:0-23871 GCF_029254145.1 Lentibacter sp. | reverse complement strand
ATATCAATGCTCTGAGAGCGAGGCGCGCCAGAATTTTCATCAAAACTTCACACACTTTCCAGAAAAGCTGACTTGCATCTGTTCAAGTTCGAGCGGTATGTGGGCAGTAGCATTATACTGAGGTTCCACAATGACATCATATGATCCTGGTACAAGCTGGTTTTTGGCGCAGCTGAAGCCGAACTGCGCCAACATCGCGGACAAGAACCTCAAGCGCCAGAGCTTCAAGACCTTCTTGCCGATGGAAGACGAGACGCGCCAGCAGAACGGCAAATTCGTCACCGCCACGCGGCCGCTGTTTCCGGGCTACATCTTTGTGGCCTTTGATGCGGCCCGCGGGTTCTGGCGCACGGTGAACTCGACCTACGGCATCACGCGGCTGGTGAGTTTCGGCAAGGAGCCGACGGCTGTGCCGCTGGATCTGGTCTCGCAGTTGATGCTGCGCTGTGACGCGAAGGGCAAATTGCTGCCGCCGAAGCTCTTGAAACCCGGGGATCAGGTGACCCTAACCAAGGGACCGTTTGCAAATTTTGTTGCAGAGGTGGAAGCAATCGCGCCGGATCGGCGGGTTTGGGTCCTGATGGAGATCATGGGTGGTCAGACCCGCGTGGCGGTCGGGGCGGATCAGTTGCGGACCGTTTGACCGTCAGCGTCGTCAGAAAGCACATTTCTGCGTGCAAACTTTATACTATTAGCCTTAATCACGAGCGCACTATCGTGTTGTGCGGAGATTGATCACCCTATTCACCGCACATAATGCGGCCTTTACTCTTGCCAGTGCGGAGAAAAAGTTGGATTGTCCCCGCAATTTTTGCGGAGAATGTGATGCAAATCTGGGAACGGGACACCTGGCCTAACCTTACTTGGCAAGACGCGCGCGTCGCCGCGTGCCTAGCTGAGGTTCGCCATAACCAGGGCAGACTGATCGGCAGAATGGAAGCGCTAGGCTTCAAGCTGCGCGAGGAAGCGGTGCTGCAGACGCTGACACAGGACGTCGTCAAGACAAGCGAAATCGAAGGCGAACAGCTCGACGCCACTCAGGTGCGGTCATCGCTGGCACGTCGCCTTGGCATCGACATTGGCGCCCTGCCCCCGACAGATCGCAACGTCGAAGGCATCGTCGAGGTCATGCTTGATGCGACGCGCAACTATGATGCTCCACTGACAATGGAACGCCTATTCGGCTGGCATGCCGCCCTGTTTCCGACCGGGCGCAGCGGCATGACACGCATCCGCGTCGGGGATTGGCGCGATGACAGTACCGGGCCGATGCAGGTGGTGTCAGGACCCTACGGCCGTGAGCGCGTACATTACACAGCGCCACCTGCCTCTAGGGTCGCGGCGGAGATGGAAGCATTTCTCGCCTGGTTAAACGCGCCGATTTCATCCGATCCGGTAATCAAGGCGGCCCTGGCGCATCTGTGGTTTGTGACGATCCACCCCTTCGAGGATGGCAACGGTCGGATTGCTCGTGCAATCGCTGATCTCGCGCTGACGCGGTCAGAGGGCAGCTCACAGAGATTCTACAGCATGTCAGCGCAGATCCGGACAGAACGGAGCGCATACTATGATCAACTGGAGCAAACGCAGAAGGGCGAAACGGACGTAACAGAGTGGCTTTTGTGGTTCCTCGCGTGCCTGGATCGCGCCATCCGTGGAGCGGATAGTGTACTGGCTGCAGTTGTCGCCAAGGGTCAATTCTGGGAGCGCGCGGCTCCAATGCCGCTGAACGAACGACAGATCAAGGTTCTGAACCGCTTACTCGACGGCTTTGAAGGTAATATGACCACGTCGAAATGGGCGACGATTGCCAAATGCTCTCAGGATAGTGCAAGTCGCGACATTGCAGCCTTGATTGAACTTGGGCTGATGCGGAAAGGCGAAGCCGGCGGTCGCAGCACGAGCTACGAGCTGGTTCTCTAACGCGAGCAGACGGAATTGTCAGCCATTACCCTGCCAAACCGATCCGTTCGAATATGCCCGAACATCATCGACCGTCATTGGGTTCGGTTGATTACCAACGATTACGGCTTTTCGGGCTATGCGACTCTGCAAACGTTGACATGGCGTTGACATGGAATGAGCGCATAAAGCCCGACTGATTAAGTCGGGCTCTAAGCATTTGATTTGGCGTATTATTTTGGTTGCGGGAGTAGGATTTGAACCTACGACCTTCAGGTTATGAGCCTGACGAGCTACCGGGCTGCTCCATCCCGCGCCAAAGTGAGTGCATCGAATACGCTCAGAGCCAGAAGACCGCAACCCCAAAAACGGACCTTTCTCAAATTAATTCTGGACGCCCACTGTGACCAAGATGGAGCCGGTAGAGAACGCTTTTGAGGGCCCGTTTATCCGCATTCCCGCATGGATCCAATCACGAGGGAATTGCACCTATCTTATCTTGCGTGCCGTCAGGCCCCCCACTGGTGTGCCTAGGGCGCAGCGAGGAAAAAGCCCACTTGCAACCACAAAACATGAGACCCCCTCAAACGTTTCGCCAAAAAGGTATCTGTTGTCCAAACCGCAAGGATTGCTCCAGAAAGTTTGACGGCCTAGCGCTTTTCAAGAAACTGATGGGCCTCAAGCAGCGTTTTCGCCAGCCCAGCAAAAAAACCGGGCACGCCAACATCCACAAGGCCAGATGGCGCGGCATCTTCACCTGATCGGGCATTTTCAGTGGGCTTCACAGCGAACAGTGCATTCGGCGCATCACGCAGCTCACGATAGCTCGCGCCGTTACCATGCTTAAGCACGTTGATAGCAAGATAATACTGATAAACCCGATCCGCGAGGTCAGCCTGCCCAGCGTCCACGAGCAAGGTCCTTAGTTTCTTCGAGAACGGGCCCCGCTTAAAGTGATGCTGCATGCGCGCTTCAAACAAGGAGAACGTATCAATAGCGAGCAGCTCAAGCCCAACATAGCCCGCGAGTTGTTCTTCCGTGTGAGCGATAGACTGGCTTTGAACGCCCGCGATCGAGCTTTCGAACGTCACTGACGTAGCAAGTGCCGTTTCGATCAGGTCAGGCACGCTTTGCAAGTTTTCCATGGGGATTCTCCTTCGGGTCCCCACCTCTCTTAAGCTAAGCGACAAGAAAGGGTAATGGCAGAGATACTCGGCGCAGTAACTTATAACAGATAAGCGGTTATGGCTGAGCAAAGTTCACTTCGTCACGTTGAGACAGGTCTCGCGACAACTGGCGCGCCAAAGAAGGGGGCTCACCACAAAGACCTCAGTAGTCTTTTTCAAAAAACAGCCCTATCCCCGTTTTCCCTTCAGTATCAACAGTGCCTCGCAGTTTGGTGGAGGTTGACAGATCAAGATTCAAGTTGATCCGGCTTTGTCCAGTCATCTCAACCTCTACATCGGTGTAGACTGTCTCGCTGATATACTTCCCGGCCCGCAAAGTTGTTTCACCGGCTTCATCTGTGGTGATGTCCAGCTCATCAACACCGGCTTTCATGCGTAGCTTTTCGACAACACCTATGCCTCCACGCCCTGCCAAAGTGGCCACTGCCGAAGCGAGTTGTACGGTTTGAAACGCCGAAATTTTTGTAACATCGCGCCCAAAGAGTAACCGCGCCAGTACTTCGTCGCTTGGCAGTTCCGGCTCAGATGTGAACGTGATTTCAGGCTCGTCTGCCGCGCCTTCAACTGTCACCAAAACCAGATGTTCTCCCGTGCTGGTGCTCGCGACCAAACGCAAATATGGGGTCAGGCTACCTTGCAGACTGGCGTAGCCCTCCTGCATGTCGAGCCGCTTGCCCAAAATGTCCAAACGTCCACGAATAAGCTCAAAGCGCCCTTTCGGGATAATGTCTGTGGTTGTTCCTGTCAGCGTCAGGTGACCGCCCAACTCCGCATCAAGCCCACGTCCCCGCACAAATATCTTGTTTTCGGCCAGAATTCTCACATCCAGCGCAACATTAGAGCTAACAGCCGCATTGCCTGCATTATCATTGCCCAGAAGCCCTGCATGAGCGCGCATACGGCGCACGGCAGCAGGCTCGTGCAAATGGGTGATTTCCGGGATATCCCCAAAAGAGCTTAGCCCCGTTGACGGAACGCGCACCTCGGTTTCACCAAGCACCAGCTGCCCTGAAACTGAGAGGCCTGACGCAATCGCACCACCCAACACGAGGCTGCCGTTCACGCTTGTTTTGTAAAGCTTAGGGTCGCTGAAGCCGACATTCTCAACGTCAACATCAAGACGCGTGACATAAGGCGCTTGCAGCCCAATACGCCCCTGCGCCTTCACCTCGCCTCCGCTGGAAACAGACGCGCTCGAGCGCACAACAGCATTGCCGTCCGAGACAGCTACGGTCGCATCGATATCACCCAGAGCATTGCGCAGTGCGGGCAGAGACAGGCGCGCGCCATTGGTGCGCAACGTCCCATCAAGTGAGGACAAGGCGAGCGGACCATTCAGCTTCATATCAAAATCAGCAAAACCTTGCAGCGTGTTCGGTGCCAAACGACGGTTAACCAACCCCAAAGGAACGCGCCCCACGAGCGTCAATCCTGCGCTGGTCGCGTTGGCCGCGATCAGCCCATCAATACTCACTGTGCTGCCACTCGGGCCCTCTGCGCGCGCATTGACGCCCCACTGGGCGCCGGACTTGCGCACCGTTGCCTTGACGCTCCCAGGCCCCGCCAAATCTGGCACAATCCACCCTATCGAACCAGAAGTCGCTTCGATCTCGGCGTATAAGGGCGCATTCTTTGGCAGCTCAACACTTGCGGTAAAAGCAATGGCACGTGGCGCTTTCATATCCAAGCTGACCGACCAGCCCACAGGCGTCTGCGTGGCTGTCCCTGTCATATTTGCGGGTCCGTTGAGACCTGACACAAACTGCGCCGCGTTGTTGAGTGTCGCGTCAAACGTCAGTTGGCTTGCATCTGTGGCGATATGCCCCTGCGCCCGAGCAGTCCCACCGCGCGCAACAATGCTCGAAGATCGGAGCGAGAGCCCCGACGTCGTACGCAACACTGAGGCCTCTAGGCGACTTTCCCCTCCAATCAATCGATCAATTTGTGTTTCCCCGACACGCAGGTCCGCCCCCGTGGCTACAAACCTCAGATCAACCTCACCACTCAAAACAGCGTAGCGGCCCTCCAGGCTTGCAACGATTCCACCCCCAAGAGATTGCCCTGCAATCGCTGAGAAGCGCTTGATGCTGGTCGCCTTCGCCTCTATCGCGCCTTGCAGCGTCATGGCGCTGTTGAGCCCATCTATTGTTCCGCCGCCCCTCAGCTCAAGCCCACTCGCATGCACATCAAGATTGCTCACAGCAAGCGATTGCCCGTCTTGCCACGCAAGATCAGCCCCAAGTGAGACCTTATCGCCAAGAGCCTCCGCAAGCGCCGCATCAACAAGCTCAAGACCCGCTGCAACACCGTCAATCCGCGCCGTGACTTTTCGTTCCGCACCACGCGCGATCACACCGCTGGCAGTGATCTGTGCTGCCTCAAGCATCACACCCGCGCGCTCATACCCCTCCATGTCAGATGCAAATGACCACGCATCCCCCATCTGGCTGTCAAAACGGGCACTAATCTTTGCACTCCGAACCCATGTTTCATCCCCAGGGATCGGCAAAAGCGATGCGCTGCCTTCGGGGTCTTGCAAAACCGCATCCAACTGAAAGCGCTCAGGCAGACCATCAGCGGCCAGTGCCACGTCCCCCTTTAGGCGCAAAGCAGCCGCTGTGAGAGTCAGATCATCCAGCGCCTTGCGCCCGTCTTCAAACAAGCTGATCCGACTCTCAAGCCGAACATTCGTGCCCAAAAAGTCGCGATATTGCGGCGCAAAAAGCGAAGTTAGGTCACCCTTGATATCAGCCTCAACTGTACGGTTAGGCGCGCCTTCATCGCTTGCTCCATCTTGTGCCGCTTCATTTGCCAGCGTCAAAATACGGCCTGTTAGTCGCGGTCTCCCATCCGTTTTCAGAACGACGTTGGCGGCAAAATTGTCGATCATATCTTCGCCAGTTATCGTCAAATCCAAAGGCGGCGTCCCGGGGAGAGAAATCAGACTGGCAACAATCCCATCTGCGGCCTCTCGCAAGGACGCGTTGAGGGCAAGAATGCGAGTCGCGTTGGAAAAAGCGGCTTCAAGCTTGAAAATGCCCGCCGTGCTGTCTTCTCGGGTGATGGTCAGCTTGGCTTCACCTTCACCCTCCGCGATCATGAGCGCCCCCGTCACAGAAGCCAAGGCAGCCACACCCACCACGGGCTCACCCAAAGAAACCTTTTTCACCGAAATCGCGCCAATATTCACGGACACAGGCAGTTCTGGTATAGCAAAGCTGCGCGCCTCGGGGCGAACGGTGGCCTCAGCTGTCCCAGGCAGTCGTAATAACTCAAGGCTTGCTGCCGAAATCTCATTGATCTGGATATTGCCCTGCAAAACAGATGCTCGGTTCCAGTCAAGGACCGCATCTTTCATTGTCAGCCAGACCCCACTATCGTCAGCAATCGTGAGGCTTTCCAAAGTGGCACGAGAACTCAGCGCCCCCTTAAACCCAGTGATGACAACCTTGCTCCCCGCATCAGAGAGCGCCTCTTCAAGATATGTGGTGATATAGTCCTTATCTTGTTCAGCGCTCTGCGCATGGACAGAAAGTGCATGCATCAGCACAAAACAGAGGGCGAAAACATAGCGCATCAGAATGACTGCCCTATGCCGACATAGGCTTCAAAACTGTTGCTGCCCACGCCAGTCACAGGCACCGCAACATCAAACCTAAGCGCGCCAATGCCAGTTTGATAGCGCAGACCAACGCCCGCACCGCTGTGCCAGCCGCCCGTCTCATCGACGGCACTGTTCTCGCCAACATACCCGATGTCATAAAAACCAGTCACACCAAACGTGCTGTTTATCTTCACCCGCGCCTCCCCAGAGAGACCCAGAAAAGAGCGGCCGCCCGTCTCGACACCGCCGCTGCTAACAGACAGCGACTGGTAAGAATGGCCGCGCACGGTCCCGCTTCCGCCCGACAAAAACAGCAAATCAGGCGGCGTATCCGCGATATCCGAACCCGCGATTGTTCCAAGCTGGAAGCGGCCCGCAAGCACAACTGCGTCACTCGCCCCAACGCTTTTGTAGACCCGCGCATCAAGATACCCGCGCACGCCTGACGCGGCGCCAGACAGCCCAAAATAAGGCAATGCCTCAGCCCGCAGGTATGCACCGTTTGTTGGGTTAAGCTTGTCATCGCGGCGGTCCAATGTCGTCCCGAAGCGCAGCATGAGATGGGAGTAGTATTGCGTACTCGAGCTATCATCCACATCACTATAACGGTAGAGGACAGCAAGTTCCCCTGTCAAACTCTCAGAAAAGTAACAGCTCACACCAGCTTCGATACTGGCCTTGCGCAAAAAATAAAGCGGCTCGTCAAGCTGATCAATTTGAGCAACCAGAGTGAGATCAGTGTCTTTTTCAAAGGTTGAAGGCCGCGTCAGGCTGGCTTTCAGACTATAATCAAGACCATGACTTTCGCCCGCCAGCCCCGCCAACTCGCCCTCGATGCGAAACCGTTCAGCACCGCCCATCAGATTGCGATGCATCCAGTACCCAGACAGTGACAGGCCCTCTGAAGAGTGCAACTCAGCCCCAAAGCCGACACGACGCGGTTTTGCATCCGCAACCGCCAGCTCAATATCCAAGGTATCCTCCGGGCCAAGCGTTTTAGCTTCGCCCAGCGACACCGAGCTAAAAGCCCCTGTGCGCCTCAGGCGAACGGCGCTGCGTTCAAGGACCGCTGGGTCAAAAACATCACCAGTCGGCACAGCCGCGATCTTACGAATACGGTTAAGACGCACATCTTTACTGCCCTCGACTTCAAGCACACCAAAGCGCACACGCGGGCCGTGGCTGATGCCCAAATCAACGTCCAGCTGCGCATTCAAGTGATCCGCGACAACATCTTCCCGTATTATATATGCCTTGGCATAGCCTTGCGCACGCCAGCCCTCTACACCCGCTTGCGCGACGTCTCTGATCACCGATAGCTCGGCAGGAGCACCTTTGCGAAAACCAATCGGCAACTCTGTTTCAGCCGTGATCGGCGCTATAGACACTGCACCAAATTGGAAGGCAGGCCCCGGCTCCACTGATACCTCGACACGCTTGATCTTCCCCAAATTGGCCAGCGGCGGAACATCAGCGGCTTCGCGTCCATCAATCAAGATCGTGACCACTGGGCCATAGTATCCTCGCTCATAAAGAGCGCTGATCAATCGGCCATAGTCCGCCTGTGCGGCCGCAAGAATATCTTGTGGCGCCATGGTGCCTTCGCGTTTCGCCGCAAGAACAAGCGAAGCGCTTTTCAATTCAACAAGAAGGTCTTTGGCGCCGCGCTCTAATTTTAGCTCGGCTTCAAATGCACAGGCTGGTGCAGCCATCAAAGAAATACCAAGTAATAACATACAGGTAAGCTTCGATGTCGGAAAAGGTTTCCCATGCATTGGTCGCTATTTCCCGATGATAGTCGAACTAAAATGTCAGTGATCGTTCAGCTGAAAGCCAGGCCTGAGCTGCGCGGAATTTAGACATGCCACACCCGAACATCAAGAGCGCACAAAGCGCTTACAGGCTTTGGCAGAAAGCGCCGATTTCGTCAGAAAGCGGGTCACGCTTCAATACCAAAGCGTTTTGGCCCAACGTAACCAAATATAACATTGAACAATCACCAATAAGTGGTTTCATGCCTGCGGAAACAGGAGAACGAAAATGGCGCTTACAGCAATGATCAACGAGCACGGTGGCCCCGAGCAATTCAACTTGGTGGACCTCGAGATCGGCGCGCCCGCAAAAGGCGAAGTCCGCATCAAGCATAAGGCCGTCGGGCTCAACTTTATTGACGTCTATCAGAGGGCTGGCCTCTACCCGATACAACTGCCGCATGCGATGGGCATGGAAGCGTCTGGCGTGATCGAGGCTGTTGGCGAGGGCGTCACGCACCTGAAAGTTGGAGATCGCGCCGCCTATGCCTCGAACCCTCCCGGCGCCTATGCCGAGGCAAGGGTGATGCCTGCGGCACAGGTCTGCCCACTGCCGGATGAAGTGTCTTTTGAGGAAGGTGCCGCGATGATGCTGAAGGGCATGACCGTGGAATATCTCTTCCACCGGACAGTGCCCCTCAAGGCAGGGGATACTGTTCTGTTTCATGCGGCTGCGGGGGGCGTTGGTCTCTTGGCGTGTCAGTGGGCGCGCTCCGAAGGAATCACCCTCATCGGAACGGCAGGAACGGACGAAAAATGTCAGCTGGCCCTGGACCACGGCGCGACCCATTGCATCAATTATCGCACTGAAGATTGGGCGGCGAAACTGCAAGAGCTGACCAACGGAAAAGGCGTTGATGTCGTCATGGACGCTGTTGGCAAGGATACATTCGAAGGGTCACTTGACTCACTCAAGCCCCTTGGAATGATGATTTCTTTCGGGAATGCCTCTGGCCCTGTTCCGCCGTTTGACCTCGGCATTTTGGGTAAAAAAGGCTCGCTGAAGCTCACGCGCCCAACGATCTTTACCCATATCGGCGACCATGCAACCTGTCAGGCGATGGCAAAGCACTTGTTTGAAAAAGTCGCGTCAGGCGAAGTCAAAATCAACATCGGCCAACGCTTCGCGCTACAGGACGTGGGCAAGGCGCATGAAGCGCTGGAAGCCCGCAAAACCATCGGCAGCACGATCCTTGAAATCTGAACACCACGATAAATCGTGAAGGGAGGCTGGAGCGTTTGGTGCGCTCCAGCCTTTTCTGTTTAGGGCATTTGATAGGTGTTTTTATACTGATCACAAAAGGCTTTCTTGTGGATTACACCCATCGCAATACACTGCAGCGAAGGGTCAATTTTGTACGCACACGAAATAGAACTGAGTTGATATCTGCCCGATTATTGGGCGAAATTAGCCTCAAGTGATCGCAAATTAATCGACAGAACGATTTAGCCGTTTGTTTTGCGCCTACTCTCTGCCCTCCCGTACGCCACTGTGCTCGAATACAAGCATCAATGCGAAGTGGCAGGACCCGTTATCAACCAACTACGACACATAAATCTGCCCTCAAAAGGCATGTCCCAGCCACGTGCAATTGGCTCAGCAAAGCTGTCCGTCTCCACAGATGCACTGGGCAAAACCCGACTGCGCGATCTGCGCCAATCAGGGTCTCTTAAGCTGGTGTTTCCACAAACATATAGCCACGACGCTGAGGCCGTTCTGGTAAATACAGCTGGTGGCATCACGGGGGGAGACGAATTGACCCTCACGATAAATGTCGAGGGTGGCGCACATCTGCGCCTGACAACACAAGCAGCCGAACGCGCCTACCGCGCCCAGCACGGCGAAATCGGAAGCTTCACAACAGATATCACTGTTCAAGACGGCAGCAGCCTCCACTGGCTGCCGCAGGAGCTAATCCTTTTTGATCGCTGCGCCCTCAAGCGCCGGCTGAGCATCGATCTCGCGCCCACAGCGCGCCTATTGATGGTGGAGCCCATTGTTTTTGGGCGCGCAGCAATGCTGGAGGTTCTGAATGATGTCATGTTTCAAGACCGTATTCGTATTACCCGCGCAGGACGCCCTCTCTATATTGACGGTGTGGATTTAAAGGGCGATGCGGCAAAGCAACTAGCACGACCTGCAGTTGCCAATGGCGCAGGCGCGATGGCAAGTCTCGTAATGGTAGCCCCCGACGTCGAACGCCAGCTAAAGACGATACGCAGCCTCCTATCTGAAACAGCAGGGGCAAGCCTGTTGGGCAAGGATCTGCTCGTCGTTCGCCAGCTTGCCAGCGACAGCTTTGAGCTGCGCCGCACGCTGATCCCTATTCTGAACTATCTCACCCAAAACACGTTACCTTTGTCCTGGAGACTATAATCCATGCAACTCACTCCTCGCGAGAAAGACAAACTGCTCATTGCCATGGCTGCCGAAGTCGCCCGCAAACGGCTGGCCCGCGGTGTCAAGTTGAACCACCCCGAAGCCATTGCCCTGATCACTGACACAGTTGTCGAGGGCGCAAGAGATGGCCGCTCCGTCGCCGACATGATGGAGGCTGGTGGCCACGTCATCACCCGCGACCAATGCATGGAAGGCATCGCAGAGATGATTCACGAAGTTCAAGTTGAGGCCACATTTCCTGACGGAACCAAACTGGTCACCGTCCACAACCCCATTCGCTAAAAATCCCAAGGAGATTCCAAAATGACCCTTATCCTGAGAAGTCTACCTTTGCTTTTTGTGGCCAACGTCCTATCGGCCCATGAGGCGCAACATTTGCACCAGCACGTCACAGATCCAAACTGGATGCCGTTCGTCTTGAGCTTGCTCGCAATAGGCCTTGCAGTCTTCTTCGCGTGGAGCCGCAAATGATCCCCGGCGAAGTGCTTCCAGCAGCGGGGATGCTGACACTGAACGAAGGTGCGCCAGCCATCACACTAATGGTGGCAAATACGGGCGATCGCCCCGTGCAAGTTGGCAGTCACTATCATTTCGCCGAGACCAATCCCGCGCTCACATTTGATCGCGCGACAGCCCATGGATACCGGCTCGACATTGCCTCCGGCACTGCCGTTCGGTTTGAGCCTGGGCAACGCCGCGAAGTGCGGTTGATCCCCATTGGTGGGGCGCGGCGTGTCTTTGGCTTTAACGGCCACGTTATGGGAGACCTGTAAATGCCCGTCCAAATCCCCCGCACTCAATATGCTGCTATGTATGGCCCCACCACGGGCGATCGCCTACGCCTTGCAGATACCGATCTGATCATCGAGGTGGAGCGTGACCTGACGATCTACGGCGAAGAAGTCAAATTCGGCGGCGGAAAGACCATACGTGATGGTATGGGCCAATCCCAAGTCACCCGCGCGGGCGGAGCCGTCGACACTGTGATCACCAATGCGCTGATCGTTGATCACTCCGGTATCTACAAAGCGGATGTCGCCCTCAAAGATGGGCTGATCCATGCCATCGGCAAGGCTGGCAATCCTGACACCCAGTCAGGCGTTGATATCATCGTCGGCCCGGGCACCGAGGTCATTGCAGGCGAGGGACGTATTCTTACGGCGGGGGGGATGGACAGCCACATCCACTTTATTTGCCCCCAGCAGATGGAAGATTCATTACACTCAGGCGTGACCACCTGCTTTGGCGGCGGCACTGGGCCAGCCCATGGAACCCTTGCAACAACCTGCACACCAGGGCCTTGGCACATTGGTCGCATGCTGCAGTCCTTTGACGGGATTCCAATGAACATCGGCCTCTCGGGCAAAGGCAACGCCAGCCAACCCGAAGCCTTGATCGAGATGGTCAATGGTGGCGCGTGTGCGCTCAAACTCCACGAAGATTGGGGCACAACACCAGCCGCGATTGATTGCTGCCTCTCGGTCGCAGACGACATGGATGTTCAGGTGATGATCCACACCGATACGTTGAACGAAAGTGGTTTTGTCGAACATACAATTGGTGCTCTGAAAGGGCGCACGATTCACGCGTTTCACACCGAAGGCGCAGGCGGAGGCCATGCACCCGACATCATAAAGATATGCGGCGATCCCAATGTCTTGCCGTCTTCGACAAACCCCACACGTCCGTTCACGGTTAACACACTTGAAGAGCATCTCGACATGCTCATGGTGTGCCACCATCTCGACAAGTCGATCCCAGAAGACGTCGCTTTTGCCGAGAGCAGAATCCGCCGAGAGACGATTGCAGCAGAAGACATCCTGCACGATATGGGAGCCTTCTCGATTATTGCCTCTGACAGCCAGGCGATGGGCCGCGTGGGCGAAGTGCTGATCCGCACATGGCAGACAGCCGACAAAATGAAGAAACAGCGCGGCGCATTGCCTGAGGAAACAGGCGAAAATGACAACATACGCGTGCGCCGCTATATCGCAAAATACACGATCAACCCTGCGATCGCCCAAGGCGTCAGCCATGTCATTGGCGATATCTCCATCGGCAAGCGCGCTGATCTGGTGCTCTGGGACCCCGCATTTTTTGGCGTGAAGCCTGAAATGGTGCTCATGGCGGGCAGTATCGTTGTGGCACAGATGGGCGATCCAAATGCCTCAATCCCGACACCACAGCCTGTCTATAGTCGGCCAATGTTTGGCGCCTATGGCAGCGCCCTTCGCCATACCTCTGTCAGTTTTGTATCCGGCGCTGCACAGGCTGCTGGAATCGGGCAGACACTCGGCCTCACAAAACAGACCATCGCCGTGCGCAACACTCGCACCATCGGCAAAGCTGACATGATCTTTAACGACGCCTTACCAGAAGTCGAAGTGCACCCCGAGACTTACGAGGTGCGCGCCGATGGCGTTCTATTGACCTGCCAACCCGCCACGGTCCTTCCCATGGCACAACGCTATTTTATGTTCTGAGAGGACACTATGACAGACCTTCCCATCGCCCAGATCGTACATCGCAAAGGCCAGTGGCACGGCTCAGCAATGACCTGCGAACTGGATTACACCGAGCGCTTTCTGCGTCGCAAACGCCTCTCTACAGTCTCAGGAGAGGCCTTTGTTGTTGATCTTGCGCAGACAACTTCGCTTGACGACGGAGACGCTCTTGAACTCGATACAGGTGTATTGGTCCAGATCGCGGCGCGTGACGAGGCCTTGTACAAAATTTCAGGGGAAAACCTTGTGCGGCTGGCGTGGCACGTGGGCAACCGCCACACGCCGTGTCAAATCACCGATAAGTTTCTCCTCATTCAAGCGGATCCAGTCATCGGTCATATGCTTGAACATCTCGGCGCAACGGTTGAGCCGATCACTGCGCCTTTTACGCCCGAGGGCGGCGCATATGGGCATGGCCGCACCCACTCACATGAACACGTAGCCACTGCACATGATCACTGAGATCGACATCCTGACCCTTGCGCAATGGCTCTCACCCAGCTTTCCCGTCGGAGCCTTTGCCTACTCGCATGGGTTGGAAACAGCCTTTCAGAACGGCCAGATTTCAACGGCTGACGCACTCCAGGACTGGCTGGCTGATGTGCTCACACATGGCAGTGGCCGCAACGACTGTATCTTACTGAGAGCAGCTTATGCCAGCACATCGCATGACGATTTGGAGCAATTAAATCTGACAGCTCTCGCGATATCGGCCTCATCCGAACGCGTTTTGGAAACCACGCTTCAAGGGAGAGCCTTCTCTCAAACAACAGCCGCGATATGGGGCGGCGACGACGTCAACGCCTGTTACCCCATCGCCGTGGGTGTCGCTGCAGCACGCCGCAAACTGGATCTAGAGATCACCGCCGCACTCTATCTCCATGCCTTTGCCAGCAATCTTGTATCAGCCGCGGTCCGAGCGATCCCATTGGGCCAAACCGATGGGCAAAAAGTGCTCTCGGCCCTGCTGCCCTTGTGTGAAGAAATCGCCCAAACCACACGAGAGGGAGACCTAGATGATCTCGGCAGCACAGCTTTTCTGTCCGACATCGCGGCCATGCGACATGAAACACTTCAACCAAGGATATTCCGCTCATGACTCAGCTTAACGGCCCATTGCGCATCGGAATTGGTGGCCCCGTAGGCGCTGGCAAAACAACGCTTACAGCCTGCCTCGCGCGCGACTTACAAAAAGACTTCTCAATTGGGGTGATCACCAACGACATCTACACCCAAGAGGACGCAGAAGCATTGATGCGAATGCAAATCCTGCCCCAAGACCGCATTATCGGTGTGGAAACAGGAGGTTGCCCCCATACGGCGATCCGCGAAGATGCGTCGATCAATCTGGCCGCCATCGCCGAGATGCGCGCGCGCCACGCTGACCTCGATATTGTGCTGATCGAGAGCGGCGGCGACAACCTATCCGCAACATACAGCCCTGAACTGGCAGACATGACGATCTATGTGATTGATGTGGCAGCAGGCGAAGACATCCCGCGCAAAGGCGGGCCTGCACTCACAAAATCAGATGTCTTGGTGATCAATAAGACAGATTTGGCTCCGTATGTAGGCGCATCACTTGATGTCATGAAGCGGGACTGTGAAAAGATGCGGGGCGGACGGCCATATGTCTTCTGTGCGCTTCGAAATCAAAAAGGGGTCGAGAGCGTGCTGCGCCACATTCTGGACATCGGGGGTCTCGCCAAATCCCGGGCGTAGGTGGCAGAGTAGCTATTTGCTCACATCGGGCTCACTCAAAATGCTCGATCATGCCCGCGACCAAACCTGATCTCAGCATCGACACACCTTGGCCGTCTGGTAAGCGCACGATACGATTTGTGACTAAAAATTTCGATGTGGAGGCACCGCCTAATCAAGCGGATGCCCCAAGAGCATGCCGGCTCGCCGCCTATCGGCTGAGCGATCTTGTCTGAGCAGCGTGAAGGCAATACGCGCGAGATCACTAGATTTCAGTTTTTTCTGAGCGCTATCTGCGAACAGGATGCTCGTTTCGAAGTGGTATCCGTACCATCAAGTGTGGCATTGTTTGAGGCGCACCATACGACACGCGCAAATTGCGTTTGGATGTTGGCTGATAATTTGGCTTGCGCCTGACTGGCCTTCGCCGCCTTACACCGAAAGGACACGAATATGTTTTTGAAGAATGCATGGTATGTTGCCGCGTGGGATCACGAAGTCACCCGCGAACTTCAACAGATTACTGTCTTGGGCGAAAATATCTGCGTTTATCGAACAGAAGCAGGCGAACTTGTAGGGCTGGAAGACGCCTGCCCTCACCGCAAGCTGCCCCTAAGCAAAGGCCGCATCAAAGGCGACACTGTCGAATGCGGCTATCACGGCCTAACCTTCAACTGCGCGGGCCAATGTGTCTGGGCGCCAGGCGCTAGCGGCATTCCATCAAACGCCAAAGTACATGCCTATCCACTACATGAAAAATATGGATTGGTCTGGGTCTGGATGGGCAACCCAGCGCTCGCAGATACCGCTGACATCTTTGAAATCGAAAACTACGGAAACCCAGCCTGGGGCATCAACCGTGGCGCAGCGATGGAGCTTGAATGCAATTACCTGCTCATGTGTGACAACCTGCTTGATCCAACACATGTCGCATGGGTTCACCAAAACAGCTTTGCGGCACCAGCAACCAAAGACACGCCCTTGCGGGTCCAGAAAACAGATGAGGGTGTCATTGTTCATCGTTGGATGATGGATCACGAACCAGCGCCGTTTTACAAAAAAGTCGTCGAGTTTGAGGGCAATTGCGATCGCCTCCAGCACTATGAAGTGCGCTACCCCTCACACGCGCTGATCAAGGCAGTGTTTACCCCTGCGGGCACGGGCGGCCCTGATGGTCCACTACATGAGAACACGTTCATCATGGACAGTTACAACTTCATGACGCCAACAACAGAAAGCAAAACTCGCTACTACTGGTTCCAACTGCGCAATATTCGCCCCGACGACGAAGCGCTCAGCCAGATGATGAGCGAAGATGTGCAGCACGCATTCGAAGAAGATCGTGATGTCCTCAACGAGGTGCAACGCGGCATGACAAACAAAACATCACCTCACATTGACCTGCCTATCGACGGTGGCCAACTGCGGTTTCGGCGGCAGTTGCAAGCCATGATCAATGAAGAGCAGCAAGTCGACCGACAAATGGCAGAATAATACTGGCGTGGGCCATTCTCTGCTATCAGCCGATGCGCTCTCCAAATGCTTGTCGATCAGCGTTATCCCCATAGCGCTCGCAGCGCCGCTGCAAGACCATAAGGCGCCCAAAGTTCAAGCCATTGTAATAAAAAAAACCGCTGGCAATTTTCATTGCCAGCGATCCTTTCGCTTCACCCCGCGGCCACATTCAGCCGTGAAATGATCAATTTATGCTGCCTGTTTCAACGACTGGTCTCAGCCACACTTGCTATGACCACAGCTCGCACAGGTCATGCAGCCTTCAATCATGCGCATGTCAAACTGGCCACAGCTCGGGCAGCTCTTGCCACGCGGTGTATCCAGCCCGACAACCGCCGAGGTCGGGTCTTGCTTCAGGCCCATGCCTTCGCCCTCAATAAAGCCGATCGAGATCATGTGCTTTTCGATCACGCCGCCAATCGCGGCTAGGATCGACGGGATATACTTCCCGCCCATCCACGCACCACCGCGCGGATCAAACACAGCCTTCAGCTCTTCCACAACAAAGCTCACATCGCCGCCCCGACGGAACACCGCAGAAATCATCCGCGTAAGCGCCACGGTCCAAGCAAAGTGCTCCATATTCTTGGAGTTGATAAAGACTTCAAAGGGCCGGCGATGGCCGCCAATCACCACATCGTTCACCGTGAGGTAAATCGCGTGTTCGCTGTCAGGCCAGCGCAGCTTATAGGTCGCGCCTTCCAGCTCCTTTGGCCGCTCCAGCGGCTCCGCCATATAGATCACATCACCATGCGGCTGTTGCGGCTCGGCATCTGTATTGGCAACAACCTCGGGGGCTTTGCCCTCGTCCTCACTCACAGACAAAACAGACCCCGTGACATCATTGGGGCGATAAGTAGTGCACCCTTTACAGCCCGTGTCCCACGCCTGCATGTAAACGTCCTTAAAGGCATCAAAGTCGATATCTTCAGGGCAATTGATCGTCTTTGAAATCGAGCTGTCGATCCACTTCTGCGCCGCAGCTTGCATCTTTACATGCGCGCTTGGGGCAAGTGTCTGCGCGTTAACAAAATAGTCGGGCAGCGCCTTGTCGCCAAACTTCTCACGCCACAGCGCCACAGCATAATCAACAACTTCCTCTTCCGTGCGCGAGCCGTCCTTTTGCAAGACCTTGCGCTTGTAAGCGTAGGCAAACACAGGCTCGATGCCTGAGCTCACATTCCCCGCATAGAGGCTGATCGTGCCTGTCGGCGCGATAGAAGTGAGCAGAGCGTTGCGAATGCCATGCTCGGCAATCTCTGCACGCACATCTTCGTCCATCTGCTGCATCGCACCGCTGGCAAGGTATTTCTCCGCGTCAAACATCGGGAAAGCGCCCTTCTCTTTTGCCAGCGCCACAGAGGCGCGATAAGACGTGCGCGCAACCGCATGCAGCCAAGCTTCTGTCTGGGCCGCCGCTTCGTCCGTGCCATACTCTAGCCCAACCATAAGCAAAGCATCCGCCAAGCCCGTCACGCCAAGGCCAATCCGCCGCTTCGCTTGTGCTTCTTGGCGCTGCGCCTCAAGTGGAAAGTTTGACGCATCGACCACATTGTCCATCATCCGCACAGCCGCGGCGACAAGCGCTTCAAGCTCGCTCACATCCAGCACAGCCCCGTCTTCAAACGGCGCTGCCACAAGCTTCGCAAGGTTGATCGAGCCAAGCAAACAAGCGCCATAGGGCGGCAAAGGCTGCTCGCCACACGGGTTTGTCGCGGCAATCGTCTCACAATAGTTGAGGTTGTTCATCTGGTTGATACGATCGATAAAAATCACACCGGGCTCAGCATAATTATATGTCGCCGTCATGATCTTGTTCCAAAGATCACGCGCTTCAACGGTGTGATAGACCTTGCCGTTGAATTTCAGATCCCAGCTCTTACCCGCTTTGACCGCGTCCATAAACGGATCAGTGACCAGCACAGACATGTTAAACATACGCAGGCGTGCGGCATCAGATTTCGCCGTGATGAACGCCTCGATATCAGGGTGATCACAGCGCATTGTCGCCATCATAGCGCCACGGCGGCTGCCCGCAGACATGATCGTGCGGCACATCGCGTCCCACACATCCATAAAGCTCAAAGGCCCGCTCGCATCCGCTGCAACACCCAGCACATCCGCGCCTTTAGGGCGAATCGTGGAGAAGTCATAGCCAATACCGCCACCCTGCTGCATTGTCAGCGCGGCTTCTTTGAGCATATCAAAAATCCCGCCCATGCTGTCGGGCACAGTGCCCATAACAAAGCAGTTAAACAGGGTCACTGAGCGCTCTGTCCCCGCGCCTGCAGTGATGCGCCCAGCTGGCAGAAATTTGAAGTCTTCAAGGGCTGCGTAAAACACATCTTCCCAATGCGCTTTGTCCTCCTCAACATCGGCAAGAGAGCGCGCGATGCGGCGCCATGTGTCTTCTACCGTGCGGTCAAGCGGCGTTCCATCCGCCTCTTTGAAGCGATACTTCATATCCCAGATTTGCTCGGCAATTGGCGCAGAAAAACGGCTCATTTAGTGGTCCCCAGGTCTTATGTGATTTCGTCATGTCGTCAGGTGTGGCAAGGCACTTAAACTACGCATCGCTTCTCGGCGGGTCAAACCCCAAACACGCCCTTACGCAAGATAACGTGTGTGGAAGAATCAGTTTTACCAATATATCCTACCACATATAGGGGGAACATATGAAGAACGTAATACATATTGTGAAGCTCAGTGTCGGAACTGAGTCAGTCGACTCCCTCCTTGCGTGGCAAAAGTCCCGCGCAGCAACGCATCCAGACGGCCTGCCCTATCACATCACCCGCATGTGGCCCAAACGCGAAGAAGAGATTCTTGCGGGCGGCAGCGTCTACTGGGTCATCAAAGGCTCCATTCAAGCTCGTCAGCGCGTTCTCGGCTTTGAAGAAGTGATCGGCGGCGATGGTATCCGCCGCTGCGCGTTTATACTTGATCCAGAAATCATCCGCACCGCTCCAGCGCTCAAGCGCCCCTTTCAAGGCTGGCGCTACCTCAAGCCAGAAGACGCTCCCATCGACCTCTCCGAAGGCCGCGAAGCCGATGATGCTCTCCCTCCCGAACTCGCAGGCGCACTGGCCGAAATCGGCATTTTGTAGCCCAAACACTCCCAACGACGCTCGGAAGCCCCCGACCAAAGTTTGTGACGTTGGGTCGCGATACATTCGGGGACTTGATTTTAATCTGGCTCAATTGTCAGACATTTAAAGTCGACTATGCATCAGCTTCAGGAGTTCAACAAGTGACACAATCCATCGAGACAATCCTTGACGCCGCACGCCGCCATTGCGCCGAAGATATCGCCCCAAATGTAGACGCGTGGAACGCATCCGCCGTCTGGCCACGCGCAGCCTCCGACAAAGCGGGCGCGCTCGGCCTCACAGGCCTCTACGCTCCTGAAGAGTTCGGCGGCCAAGGCCTCCCCTTGGGCGAAGGCATTCGCGTCTATGAGGAACTGGGCCGCGGCGACGGCGCCTACGCTTTCGCACTGTCGATGCACAACATCTGCACCTTTGCTGGATGCGGCTATGGCACAGACGCCTTCAAAGCGGCATGGGCCAAGGAGCTCACCTCTGGCCGTAAGCTCGCGAACTTCGCCCTGACCGAGCCACAGTCAGGCTCGGACGCAACCAATATGTATTCCCGCGCCGTGATCAACGACAATGGCACATGGACGATAAACGGGACCAAAGCGTGGGTCAGCCTCGCGGGCGAAGCTGATATCTACTTCACTGTCGTCAAAACAACTGACGAGCCCGGCCACAAAGACATGGCCATGATCGCGATCCCCGCGGACACCCCCGGCCTGACTTTCGGCCCGCTGTACGAGACGCCGTCCTACAATTTCCTGCCAATGTCAGAAATGTATATGAAGGACGTGGTCGTCAGCGGAGACAATATTATCCTGCCCATCGGTCAAGGCCTTCAAGGCTCGCTCATGGCGATCGATATTGCCCGCGTTTCTATTGCCTCTGGCTGCTGCGGCCTGATGCAGTCCGCTCTCGACACAGCTCTGGCCTATTCCTCCAACCGTAAAATGTTCGGCGGCAAGAACCTCGATCTCAACGGTATCCAATGGATGCTCGGCGAAGTCGCAACCGATCTCGAAGCTTCAAAGCTGCTCTACCGCGCCGCGGCCAACGCACTAGGGACCCCAGAAGGCCCGCTCATGGCGGCCCACGCCAAGCGCTTCGTGCCAGATGCCGCCGTCAAAGCGGCCAACACATGCACACAGGTTCTCGGCGGCATGGGCCTCTTGCAGCCTTATGGCCTCGACCGTCTCTCGCGTCTGGCCCAAATGCTAAGCATCGTCGATGGCACAACCGAGATCAGCCGCGTTGTGATCGGCCGCAGCCTGCAAAAACGCGCAAAAACGCTTGCGCCCCTGCCAATCCCAAAGGGCTTCGGCGAAAGCTGAAGCTTGCAATCAGGCGGCGGACCATCTGCCGCCTGACCAGCACCTTCACAAAAAATTATTGCGAATGACTCGCAATTGGCGGGTTAACCCCCATATATCCAATATGGATAGACGTAGTTTTCTCAGAACCGCCTCCGCAGCAGGGCTCATGCCCCTGCTTCCTGCCATGCCTTTGGCCGCCGCTCCCGTGGCCGCTGCCGCCCCTGTGGCAAACGAGTTTATGTATGGCTTGGCAGTCTTCAACGCACGCCTCAGAGGCGCAAGTACGGCGCGCAACATCGCCCGCGATCTCGGCATAGCCAAAGAAGCCGCCGCAACCTTACAGAGCCGTATGGTTCGGGACGGTTTCGTCGCCCTGCCAAACGCCGCTGGCCTCGCGCGCACGCCAAATCCACTTGTTCAGCGCAACTACAGCCGCAAGGCCACAGAGACATTGAAGAACATGCTCAAGGACAAGGCAGAAGACATACTTGAGGCCGAGGCCCCCGAAGAATTGGATAACGAGCTGCCGCGCCCCTCAGAGGCCTAAACGCTCCTGAAGCGCCGCCAGCGCGGCGCGCTCTTCGCCAGTCACCTCCGCATTGCGCGCGCGATAAAGCGTTGCAGAGCTGCGCAAGATCAGCCCATCACTCAAGATTTTCAGATGGTTCGCGCGCAGCGTATCTCCCGTCGAGGTGATATCTGCCACGGCTTCCGCTGTCTCGTTTTTCACAGTACCTTCAGTCGCCCCTTGGCTGTCGACAAGCTGATAATCCGCCACACCACAGTCGCGCAGATACTCGCGCACAAGGCGGTGATACTTCGTCGCAATCCGAAGACGAAAACCGTGCTCCGCGCGGAACGCAGCGGCGGCAGCGTCAAGGTCATCCATCGTGTCCACATCAACCCAAGCCTGCGGCACGGCGATGATCAGGTCCGCATGACCAAAGCCAAGCTCTGCCAGCTCCTCGACACGCTGCTCCCATTGGCCGAGTTTCTCGCGGATCAGGTCTGTTCCTGTGACACCGAGGTGAATTCGCCCGGCCGCCAACTCACGCGGGATTTCGCCCGCCGAAAGGAGCACAAGCTCGATCCCGTCGATCCCATCAACACGGCCCGCATATTCCCGCTCGCCGCCCGCCAGAGCAAGCCGCACGCCGCGCTCGGCAAACCAGTCAAACGTCTTTTCCATCAACCGTCCTTTGGACGGCACACCCAGCTTAAGGCTCATAGCGTGCCCTCCTTCAGACCCAGCATCAGGCCGGGGCGGACAACACCCCCAACAGCAGGAATTTCGGCGCCCTGCCCGAGCTGGCGCGTGAGCGCATCATAGCGCCCGCCACTTGCCACAGGCGGCAAATCGGCCCGCGCCTCGGCATAAAAGCCAAAAACAAAACCGTCGTAATACTCCATAGACGCGCGGCCATAACTGGCCTCAAACGAAAGCTGCGCAACATCGACACCGCGCGCGGCAAGAGCGCGTGTGCGCTTGGCCAGACCATCAACAGCATCCGCAATCGCTGGCATATCCACCGCAATATCGCTCAGCTGCTCGACCGCATTGGGCAGCGTCTCCTGCACGGCCAGAATAGCTTCCATCAGCTCAACATCGCCTTGCGAGAGCGGCCCAGCCGCCTCATCCTCGCGCAAAGCGGCAATCCGCGCTTCAACTTCGTGCCGCGTGCGCAGCCCGATCGCGGGGCCAGCCTCCGCAAAAGCATCTTCCGCCGCCAGCAAAGCCACTCGGCTCGCAGGAACATCTGCCCGCCCCGAGAAACGCTCCATCAAGGCGCGAAATCGCCGTGGCCGCCAGATATGCCGCCGCAGCGCGGCCTTGCGCCGCTCGGTCGTGCTCAGCCCTTCAACCGCCGCCATGAGGATTCCGATGTCCCCCGTCGCTGCGCGCACAGGCAAGCCGCGCAAAACAGAAGAAATCAGCGCAAAGACTTCCGCATCCGCCTCATGTGGCGCATCCCGTTCAAAGATTTCATACCCGACTTGCAGGTATTCATTGGCGCGGTTTCCGTCGTCTTCCTGACGGCGAAACACTTCGCCCGAATAAGTATAGCGCGCTGGCTCCGCACCGTGCTGCATATGCATCTGCACAACAGGTACGGTAAAATCGGGCCGCAGCATCTGCTCCCCGCGCAAAGCGTCGGACGTCACATAAGCCCGCGCACGGATGTCTTCACCATAGAGGTCCAGCAGCAGCTCTGCTGGCTGGAGCACCGCGGCCTCCACAGGCAACGCGCCCGCCGCTTCAAACATAGCGCGCACCCGCGCCGCCTCTGCCCGTTTGGCCATTCCGTCTGGCATACTCAGTCCTGCCCGTTCAGAATTTCGCGGACCTTGCTTACAAGCTCGGCCCTTGGCACTTCAAACTGGCTGGGCCGCTCTTTCCACTCTTCATGGGTGGCATTCTCGGCAATTTTCGCGCCCAAAATCAGATCTTTGATCTGCACCACACCGCGCTCCTGCTCGTCAGAGCCCGCGATGATCGCCACAGGGCTCTCGCGCTTATCCGCATACTTCAGCTGGTTGCCAAAGCTCTTGGGGTTGCCCAGATAAACCTCGGCTCTGATCCCCGCTTGGCGCAGCTCGACCACCATGCCCTGATACTCCGCCATCCGCGCCTTATCCATGACCGTCACAACAACAGGCCCAGCCGCTTTGCCGCCGATCCGCCCCTTCTCGCGCAGCGCCGCAAGCAAGCGGTCTACACCAATCGATACGCCCGTGGCGGGCACAGCCTGCCCCGTAAAGCGCTTTACAAGATCGTCATACCGTCCGCCGCCCGCAACAGAGCCAAACTGCCGCTTGCGGCCCTTTTCATCCAGGATT
>NZ_JAQWYD010000076.1:0-18606 GCF_029254145.1 Lentibacter sp. | reverse complement strand
CCTTATTTCACGGCGTAAGGCAGCAGGGCGAGGAAGCGGGCGCGTTTGATGGCACGGGCCAGTTCGCGTTGCTTCTTGGCCGATACGGCTGTGATGCGTGATGGCACGATTTTGCCGCGCTCAGAAATGTAGCGCTGGAGCAGTTTCGTGTCTTTGTAATCGATTTTCGGCGCGGAATCCCCTGAGAAAGGGCAGACTTTGCGACGGCGGAAAAATGGTTTCGTAGCCATGGTTTAGTGTCCTTTCTTAAGGTTAGCGGCGCTCGCGGCGCTCTTCGCGTTTTTGCATTTGAGCCGAAGGGCCTTCTTCGTGGGCATCAACCTTGATGGTCAGGATGCGCATCACATCATCATGCAGGCGCATGAGGCGTTCCATTTCCTGAACAGCCGTCGCAGGAGCGTCGGTGCGCAGGTAGGCATAATGGCCCTTGCGGTTTTTGTTGATTTTGTAGGCCATCGTTTTAACGCCCCAGTACTCAGTTTCTGAAACTGAGCCACCGTTGTCCGCAAGGACGGCGCTAAAGTGTTCGACAAGGCCTTCGGCTTGCGTGTTGGACAGGTCCTGACGCATAATGAAAACATGCTCATAGAGCGGCATGTGCTTTTCCTTTTCTGTGCGCATTTCATAGGAGGGTCATACCAGCCTTCTGCGACCCATCCACGAGAGCTGCGCGGTTCACTTTTATACAGAAGACCAGTGCGCTTACCCCGATTTCCACATAGTCGCAAGCCTCAATCCCGCCAAGCTGGCAAGCATTTCAACCCTGACCGCCTATGCTGCCGCAATCTCGGCGCAATTCGATGAAAATTGCCCAGATTTTACCACTTTGGTTACAATCTTTCGCCTGATCTGCAGCGCACACTCCCAAGAAATCAGATGTCACAGCCCAGAATGGGCCGGATCGGGAGACCAAAGATGACAATGCAACGTGCCGTGGCCAAAACTCAATCATTGCCTCACACAATGGCATCCACATTGACTCAAGGGGCGGAGGTGTCGAGCGAGCCTCATGCGTTGCAAGCCCTACCGCCCCTGCGTTTGTTTCATGTTTTTGCGGGCTCGGTTCTTTTGATCGCGGCTTTGGGCCTTTGGGCCGTCCCAGGCTCGACATGGAACCAAACAGCCCAGCTTATGAAGCTCTTTATGACAGCCACGGCCATTCTTGCAGGCCTTGCCCTGATCGCGCCACTGCGCCGCAGCTATCCAGAAGTGACGCTTGATCCGCGCTCTGAATGCCTCGAAGTGATCGAACGCAACGATTTTAGCCGCATTTCAAAAAAAGAAACCTATGCCTATGACGATCTTAGCGAAGTCGATGTGCGTGACGGTATCTTTGTCGCCCGCGATCATCAGGGCCGAGCTGTTGTCGAGATCCCGCTTGGCGCACAGGTTGAAGCGCTGGATGCACTGCGCGCCGCCCTCGGTCCAAGCTTTGCGCGCACCGCCTAAGCCCAATACATTCACATGTTTTAAAGGTCAGCGCCGTATGCGCTGGCCTTTTTCGTTGCGGGCGCGCGCCGCTTCGGGCTATTTGCTCTCAACAACAATGAGGGGGGCAACATGAGCCGCGCATTCGTATTTCCAGGGCAAGGTGCCCAAACCATCGGCATGGGCCGCGCTTTGGCCGAAGCCTATCCAGCCGCAAAAGCCGTGTTTGACGAAGTCGACGAAGCCTTGGGCGAAAAGCTGAGCGCGCTGATCTGGGAGGGCGAAATTGAAGCCCTCACGCTGACGCAAAATGCCCAGCCCGCTTTGATGGCCACGTCCCTCGCCGCGCTGCGGGCCCTTGAGGCCGAAGGTGTGAAGATCACGGACGCAAAGCTGGTCGCGGGGCATTCTCTTGGCGAATATTCCGCCTTGGCGGCCGCTGGGGCGCTCTCTGTGGCCGATACGGCCCGCCTTCTGCGCATTCGTGGCAAAGCGATGCAAGAGGCCGTGCCAGTCGGCGTTGGCGCAATGGCCGCGCTTCTGGGGCTCGATTTTGCCACAGCGCAAACAGTCGCAGCTGAGGCTGCACAGGGCGATGTCTGCCAAGCCGCAAATGACAATGACCCAAGCCAAGTCGTTGTGTCCGGGCACAAAGCTGCCGTGGAACGCGCCGTTGAACTTGCTAAAGCGGCAGGCGCAAAGCGCGCGATGCTTCTGCCTGTGAGCGCACCGTTCCACTGCGCCCTGATGGCGCCCGCCGCTGATGTGATGGCCGAAGCACTTGCCAGCGTAGAGATAAACGCGCCCGCAGTGCCGCTTGTGGCCAATGTGAGTGCTGAGGCGCTGTCTGACCCAGTCATGATCCGCGCGCTCCTGGTTGAGCAGGTGACAGGCTCGGTGCGCTGGCGTGAAGGCGTCCTTTACATGGGCGAAACCCACGGGATAAGCGAAATTTGGGAAATCGGCGCAGGCAAAGCGCTTTCGGGTATGGTGCGCCGCATCAACAAAGATATCGCTTGCCGCAATATTGGCACGCCAGAAGACATCGCAGGCGCGCTTGAGGCGTTGAACGGATAATAAAGGAAAAGCACATGTTTGATCTGACAGGAAAATGCGCGCTCGTGACAGGCGCTTCAGGCGGAATTGGCGGAGCCATCGCCACAGCACTGCATGGGGCAGGGGCGACAGTCGCGCTTTCGGGCACACGCGAAGAGCCGCTCAAGGCGCTGGCCGCAGAGCTTGGGGATCGCGCGCATGTGTTGCCCTGCAACCTTTCGGATGCGGAGGCTGTTGACGCCCTCCCAAAACAGGCGATTGAGGCCATGGGAGCGCTTGATATCCTTGTTAACAACGCGGGGATCACTCGAGATCAGCTTTTCATGCGGATGTCTGATGACGAGTGGCAGAGCGTTCTGGACGTCAACCTGACCTCAACCATGCGCCTTTGCCGCGGTGTCATGCGTCCCATGATGAAAGCCCGTTGGGGTCGCATCATCAACATCAGCTCTATCGTTGGCGCCACAGGCAATCCAGGCCAAGCCAACTATGCAGCATCAAAGGCGGGTATGGTCGGTATGACCAAATCTATCGCCTATGAAGTCGCCAGCCGCGGCATCACAGCCAACGCCATTGCACCAGGTTTTATTGCGACAGCAATGACTGACAAGCTCACTGACGAGCAAAAAGAAAAAATCAACGTGCAAATTCCTGCAGCACGGATGGGCCAGCCCGAAGAGATAGCGGCGGCGGTTCTTTACCTTGCCAGCCCTGAAGCCGCTTATGTGACAGGGGCCACGCTGCATGTGAATGGCGGCATGGCCATGCTTTAACAGGCGATGTCGTTCTTGAGCTTGCAAAGCCAAGAGCGCGCGCTAATTTGGACAAAGCATTTGCCAAAGCCTTGGCGTGTGCTATAGGCCACCGAGATTTCTGGATGTTCGCACACAAGCGAGCTTCTGGGCCCTCCCATGCGGGAGGCGTACCGCCCCTAGGGCAATTCAAACCGCCAGCCCCGTGGGGCATGGGCAAAACCCGGGCCAAAAGCCCACTGTTATGAGGATAAAGACATGAGCGACGTCGCAGACCGCGTAAAAAAAATCGTTGTTGAGCACCTTGGTGTAGAAGAAGACAAAGTTGTGGAAAACGCATCTTTCATCGACGATCTGGGCGCAGACAGCCTTGACACCGTCGAGCTGGTCATGGCTTTTGAAGAAGAATTCGGGATCGAAATCCCTGATGACGCAGCCGAAACAATCCAGACGTTTGGCGACGCTGTAAAGTTCATCAAAGAAGCAGCATAATCTTGCGGCCTAAGGGCCAGCTTGATCCTGTCAGAACGGCCTGCTGCAAAGCGGGCCGTTTTTTTATGCGGGCGCTGTGTTCTGCGCAGTCTGCTCCAGCTCTAGCACTTGCTGAAGCACGGTCTGATCCAGCGGGTGGTCAAAGTTCACACCGCAATACTCCGCATTGCTCCACCTGATCTTGCCGGCAATGAAAATATTACCAATGATCACCTGACAGGGTGTGCCCAGCGGACATTGCCAGTCTGAGCGCAGCTTCATGCCGTTTTGGCTGATATCAAGGCTCTGTACGGCTTGTGTTCTGTTGTAGGCGCTGAGCTGAACGGCGCGGTTACATGGATACCGCTGCTCACGGCGGCGACACTTCTGGATATAGCGTGTGTGCAGCGTCAATGCGCCTGCAATAAAAGCGATCAGCCCGAGCAAAGCGAATGATGTGGCCACGGGGCGGTGGGGGCCAATCGGAAAGTTTGAGCCAACGCCACCTGAAGGCCCCCAGGACGGGTCTTCAGCGCAATCAAGCCCTTGCAAGACCTCTTGCAAGGGGCCGAGCAATGCCCGCATTTTCTTCACTTGCCGTGTTTCAAAAAGCTTTTGGGGGCCATAGCGGTTGAAGGATCGTAACATCAGCTTTTGATGTTCGGTGACCCGTAAAATAAGAGCCTCATGCTCTTCATGCCCCGAATCTCTCAGCGCTCTGCGCAGCGAGTCATTTGAATGTGCGCTGGCGACATTTTGCAAACGCGACGCCATCTCGTCTGCCATTGGCGTATAGGCCTCCTCGACAAAATTCACCGTCGCGATTTGGAAATCGACCAGCCATTGCTCGATTTCGCAAGTCTCAGCTGCAAGATTTGTGGCCCAAAAGACAAGGCCAAGGCAACTCTGTAAAAAAAATCTCGTGAGTCTAAGCATTTTCCTGAGGTCTTAAAATACAGTCCAACCTCGCTCAACTTTCCTAACAAGACGTAACTGCAAGCGCCGCGCTTTCGACAATACGCAGCAGTTTTGAACGACTTTGCGCTGGCGCTCTCTGCTAGGCAGGGTTTCACCGATACACATAGCCCATAGCGGTACAGGCAAGCATTCTCTTGCCCCTTGCCCCCAAGCCGCGCTAAGAGCAGGCAACAGATAAGACAAAAGGGGGCACATCATGCGTCGCGTGGTTGTTACAGGACTAGGACTGGTCACACCTGTTGGGGGTGGCGTCGAGGACAGTTGGAAGAATATTTTGGCAGGCAAGTCAGGCGCAGCGCGGATTACACAGTTTGATCCAGAGCGTGTCACCACCAAATATGCCTGCGAAGTCAAGCACGGCGACGGCACAGATGGCACCTTCAATGCAGACGATTGGATGGAGCCCAAAGAACGCCGCAAAGTGGATGACTTTATCCTCTACGGGATCGCTGCTGCCGTTCAGGCCGTAAAAGACGCTGACTGGACTCCAGAAGACGAAGAGAGCCGCCTGCGCACAGGCGTGATGATCGGCTCTGGTATTGGCGGGCTCAAATCTATTGAGGCCACGACGCTGCTGATGGCCGAAAAGGGCCCGCGTCGTGTGTCGCCGTTCTTTATTCCAGGCGCTTTGATCAACCTGATTTCAGGCCAAGTGGGAATCCGCTATGGCTTCAAAGGGCCAAACCACTCTGTTGTGACAGCCTGCTCGACTGGCGCTCACGCGATTGGCGACGCATCGCGCCTCATCCAGCATGGTGATGCGGATGTTATGGTCGCAGGTGGCGCAGAAGCGGCCATTTGTGAAATCGGCATTGCCGGCTTCAACGCCTGCAAAGCCCTCTCCACTGGCCACGACGAAGACCCAACCAAAGCGTCCCGCCCTTGGGACGCAAACCGCGATGGCTTTGTTATGGGCGAGGGCGCAGGCGTTGTCGTGCTTGAAGAATACGAGCATGCCAAAGCGCGCGGCGCGAAAATCTATGCCGAAGTGGCAGGCTATGGCCTGTCAGGCGATGCCTACCACATCACAGCGCCACCCCCTGATCACGAGGGGGCCGAGCGCGCCATGCGGGCGGCCTGTGCCAATGCCGGCATCAGCCCCACCGAGATTGACTATGTCAACGCCCACGGCACATCGACCATGGCCGACACAATCGAACTTGGTGCTGTCGAGCGGATGATGGGACCAGAGGCTTCTGCCAAGCTCTCCATGTCGTCCACCAAGTCGATGACAGGGCACTTGCTTGGCGCTGCTGGCGCGATTGAAGCGATTTTCTCAATTCTCGCGATCCGTGATCAGGTTGCTCCGCCCACGATCAACCTTGAGACAGTAGATTGTGAGACCGTGGTAGACCTCTGCGCAGGCGAAAAGCGCGAGCGCAAGATCGACATCGCTCTCTCCAACAGCTTCGGTTTTGGCGGCACGAACGCATCGGTTATTTTCCGAAAGGTAGACTAAACCTATGTGGCGTCATATTGCTTCAAATGCTCTGACGATGCTCATCGTCGTGATTTTCTTGCTTGGCGGTCTGATCCTTTGGGGTCAGACCGAGTATAGCGCGGAAGGCCCGCTAGAAGAGCAGATCTGCCTGCGTGTTGAGCGCGGAAGCAATGTCAGCCGCGTCAGTAAAACTCTTGAAGATCAAGGCGCTATCACATCAGGTATGCTCCTGCGTGTTGGCATGGATTATGCCGACCTGACGGGTGATCTTAAGGCCGGCAGCTATCTCGTTCCGGCCAAATCGACGATGAAAGACATCGCGGATATCATCACCCGTGGCGGCGCAAGCACTTGCGGAACCGAGATCGTGTATCGCATCGGCGTGACACAGCTTTCCAACCTCGTGCGAGAGCTTGACCCTGCCACAAGCACCTATATCGAAAAGGCCAAGTTCGACCCCGCTGCTGAGGAGGCCCCCGCCGAATATCTTGATGTGCGCGACCGTGCCGATACACGCTTTCGGATCGCCGTCGCCGAGGGCGTGACAAGCTGGCAGATCGTCGAAGGGCTCAAGCGCATTTCGCTTCTTGAGGGCGATATTTCCGAAGTGCCCGCCGAAGGCAGCCTTGCGCCGCAAAGCTATGAAGTTAAAAAAGGCGACAAGCGCGAGGAACTTTTGGCTGAAATGGCCGAACGCCAAGACAGCATTCTGGCTGAGGCTTGGGAAAACCGCGTCGAAGGCCTGCCTGTGAACAGCCCCGAAGAGGCGCTTATCTTGGCCTCTTTGATTGAAAAAGAAACAGGCGTTGCCGAAGAGCGCCGCCAAGTCGCGAGCGTTTTTGTGAACCGTCTGCGCCTTGGAATGAAGCTCCAAACAGACCCCGCCGTGATCTACGGGATCACATTGGGGCAGGGTGTTCTGGGGCGTGGATTGCGCCGCTCTGAGCTGCGCGCAGCGACCCCTTACAACACATATGTCATCGACGCGCTCACGCCCACGCCGATCGCCAACCCCGGCCGCGCAAGCATTGAAGCCGCACTCGATCCTGACAGCACCGACTACATCTTCTTTGTTGCGGATGGCACAGGCGGACATGCTTTTGCTGTGACGCTGGCTGAGCACAACGCCAATGTTGCCCGCTGGCGCCAGATCGAAGCAGAGCGCGCCGCCGACTGAGGCGGGGCGATTCTTTTGCGACGGCCCTTGGCTGACCAGCCTCCGATTTTTGCACAGCTCTGTCGCACCGTTAAGGGTCTGCCATTAGGACCTGATAAAATATAGCCTTATCAGGCCCTTATAGTCTGAGCGCCATGTCACATCTCTGTCAAACTGCTCTGTTTAGCTTTGCACATTAGGGCATGCGTCAAGAGGCTTGCCCGATGCTTGCCACGATATATAGTGGTTCATATAAGCGGGTGTGCCACATCTGGCCAAGCCCGCGAGCGGAGCAGAGATACGGCATATGGACGGTACGTTTAGGACAGACTTTCAGCGCAACCCGGCAAGCCTCAAGCAGCACCCCGCATTGGTGCTCAACGCCGACTATAGACCCCTCAGTTACTACCCGCTGTCGCTTTGGCCTTGGCAAGAAGCCGTCAAAGCGGCGTGGTTGGATCGGGTGGATATCATCGCCGAATATGACGAAGTGGTGCGCAGCCCCTCCACGGTGATCAGGATCCCCTCCGTCGTTGTCCTCAAAGACTATGTAAAACCTCAAAAGCGCGTGGCCTTCACGCGCTTTAATTTGTTTTTGAGGGATGAATTTTGCTGTCAATATTGCGGGGCAAAAGGTGACCTCACCTTTGACCATGTGGTTCCACGCGCCGCAGGTGGTGTGACAAGCTGGCAAAATGTTGTGGCCGCCTGCAGCCCCTGCAACCTTAAGAAAGGCTCAAAAAGCCTGCGCCAGTGCGGGCTTCATCTGCGCAAGCTGCCACGGCCGCCCGCCGCTGAAGAGCTGCGGAATATGGGGCGCAAATTTCCACCCAATCACTTGCACGACAGCTGGATGGACTTCCTCTACTGGGATGCTGAACTCGACGCTTGAGCGCCCCGCCGCAAGGAGAGGCCGGGGCCCGTTACAGTCAGCCAGCCGCCCTATGCGCCGCAAGAGGACAGCAATAAATATTGGCCATTGGCGTAACGCTCAGCGCCGTCAACATGGCGGCATTTTTCTGGCGCCACAAAGGAAAAGGGCACCGCAGTCTCCTGCAATGCCCCTATCAAATCAGTTATGCCAACAAGTGCTTATGATGCTGGGTCTTTGGGGGAGGCTGCGGCGGCTGCGGACGCAGCGCTGCCTTTGGCGCCTGAGTTGAGCGGATCGTCTTGGCGCTGTACAGAGCCTTCAAAATGCGCACCGCTCTCAATCGCGATTGTCTTGTGAATGATGTCGCCTTCAACACGGGCTGTTGAGGTGAGGCGGACCTTGAGGCCGCGCACACGGCCAACAACGCGGCCATTTACGACCACATCATCCGCGATCACTTCGCCCTTAACAGTGGCGCCTTCGCCCACTGTCAGAAGATGCGCGCGGATGTCGCCTTCAATTGTGCCTTCAATCTGAATATCGCCAGTTGTGCGCAGGTTGCCTGTCACATGCAGGTCTGATGACAATACCGAGGCTGGCGGCTTGGCTTTAGGGGCTGACGCCTTGAACTCGCTGCCGCCGGGCATGGCTGGCTTGCTTGGGGCCGCAGGGGCTCCCTTGTCAGCGCCAGAAGCAGGTGTTGTGCTATCGGCCTTCGGGCCAGGTTCGTTGATTTTGCTTTTAGAAAACATCGTTAGCTGCCTTGATATAGATCATTGGGTTCACGGCTTGTCCGCCCACACGTACTTCATAGTGCAGATGGGGGCCCGTCACACGTCCAGATGCCCCTATATCACCAATTCGTTGTCCACGCGATACCCTTTGTCCAACTTTAACCCGAATTTGGTTTTGGTGGGCGTAGCGTGTTTCGATGCCAAACTCGTGTTGGATCTTCACAAGGCGGCCATACCCAGAGCTCCAGCCTGCATGTGTAACGATCCCGTCAGCAGTCGCATAAAGGGGGGTCCCCACCGGTCCCGCAAAATCAACACCGTTGTGCATGCGGCGTCCGCCCGTCTTGGGGTCGCGGCGGTAGCCGTAGGGTGATGTAAAGCGATAGCCCGCTTTGACAGGGTTGGCGAAGGGCGCTTTTGAGGCGGCAAGACGGTAAAGATTGAGGCGGTCCAGTTCGCGGATAATGCGGTTGGCGCGGCGCTCTGCAGAGGAAGACTCTTCCCCCCGTGTCGAAAATGACAACGGCGTCAATGCTCCGCCTTGGCCGCCATATCCCCGGCGCACCTGCTTCAAAAGGCTGTCTGTGTTCATTCCAGCGGCGCGGAACATGCGGTCCAGCGGCTTCACAGAAACAGTCATGGCTTCTTCAAGCTGGCGGAAAATCTGGTCGTTCTGGTCTTTCATAAGCGCAATGCGCTCTTCCATTTCAGCGGCTTGGTTGAGCGCAAATTGCGCATCAGCGACAACTTTATCACGCTCTGCCGCTGTTTCGGCGAGAGCTTGTGTGATCAGGCCAAGCGCGTTGCTGCTGGAATTGATCCCTGCAACCTGCACAGCTCCGCCATTCTCTTGCGCTTGGGCAATTGCGGCGAGCTGATCACGCGCATCGTCACGCTCATTCATCGCCGAACGCAGGGTATTTTGAATAATTTCAATCCCTGTTTCCATCTCACGACGGCGCGTTTCAGAGGCCAGAAGCTCTGATTGCATCAGGGAAATTTGCTGCAAAGCGCTGTTGAAGCGCTCTTGAGCCGCTAGAGCCTCTTCGGCGCGTGTGTCACGCTGCACAGAGATAAAGTTCAAACGGCTCTGGTAGGTCTGCTGGTCACGCTTGGCTTGTTCGCGAAAGTTGCCTGCGCCGATGCTGTCCATCAACAAGATCGCTGTCGCAATGATCGACCACGCCACAACCAAAGCCGCACCAGAGAAGGCGAAGAGCTGCACCAGAGGGCGCAGGCGGATAAAGCGGGTGTCTTTGTCTGATCTCAGAAAAACACGACGTTCTGGAAAATAACGCTCCAAAAACGAGTCAATACGGATAGCAAGCTGTGTGCGCAACGATGAGTTCCTTGGCCGTTTCATATCAAGTGGCGACGGACCATGAAAGTGTGGCATCGTCGCAGCATGACGGCCCATCCCCAGATTGCCATCTCAAAAGGGATTAACGCCCTGTTCCCAAGGGCGCAAGTTTTTTGGCCGCTTTGGGGCGCATCATATTGGAAACATGATATTTACGGCGAAATCTCGCCGATACTGCGCTGCACTTTAGCGTTTGGCGACAGGTGTCTCATCCGCCAGTGGCCAGTAAAAATCAGGCGGTATCCCCGCTTCAGCGCGCTTTTCTTCGTTGAACGGGGGCTTCAGCTGGCTGTGAAAGTAATGCCGCACAAGGCGGTGAAACTCGGGCTTTGGGTCAATCCCGTCGCGCCCGCAGAGGAAGTGAAACCACTTTGATCCATAGGCGACATGGCCGACTTCCTCACCGTAAATGATCTGAAGCGCCTCAACAGCGTCATCAAGTCCCGCCTTGCGGAAAATCTCGATCATCCCTGGCGTGACATCGAGCCCGCGTGCTTCAAGCACCATCGGCACGACAGCCAGCCGTCCCATGATGTCATCTGCCGTGTCTTGTGCCGCGCGCCACATGCCCGCATGGGCAGGCAAGGCGCCATAGTGGCTGCCCAGAGCTTCAAGGCAGTCACTTACGAGGTTGAAATGCTTCGCTTCTTCGTCGCCAGCTCTGACCCAGTCGTCATAGTATCCCAACGGAAAGGGCACATGCGAAAACCGCGCAATGATATCCCAATGCAAGTCAACCGCGTTGAGTTCGATATGCGCAACCGCATGCAAAAGCGCGATGCGGCCTTTTTCGGAGCCGGGTTTGCGACGCGGGACATCGCGCGGGCTGAGCAGCTCTGGTGCCGCGGGGCGGGCAGGGTGCATCGGCGTGCTGGCGGTCCCGATTTCAAGGGGTGTGCCCGCGTCACGCGCCGCAAACCATGTCGCCGCGTGCTGGCGGGCGAGCGCGGTTTTCGCGCGCCCGTCTGCCGTGTTGAGCACCTCGACTGCCATTTCCGCGAGCGTTTGTGTCACCTCAAAGCGCCTTCACAGCGGCCAGCACATCGTCCACATGCCCAGGCACTTTCACTTTGCGCCACGCACGCACAACGGTTCCCGCAGCATCAATCAGAAAGGTCGAGCGCTCGATGCCCATGAAGCTTTTGCCATACATCTTCTTTTCTGTCCAAACGTCGAGATCCTCACAGAGGCTGCCGTGCTCGTCGGACAACAGCGGAACGGTCAGCTCCTGTTTGGCGCGAAACTTGCCGTGGCTCTCAAGACTGTCTTTGGAAACGCCAAAGACGCGCGCGCCTGCAGCTTCAAAGGCGCCCAAATCCGCGGAAAAGCCCTTGGCTTCTGTCGTACAGCCAGGGGTGTTGTCGCGTGGATAGAAAAACAAAACAAAAGCTTGTCCCTTCAATCCAGCAAGACTCACTGTCTCACCCGTATCGCTTGGGAGGCTGAAGTCTGGGGCAGGAAATTGCGTTTCTTGGGTCATCTTGGCTTTACCTCTACCGTCTCGTGGGGTTTCATATTATCGCAAGCGCATGCGCGCAACGTCAAAGCCTGCGTGCACTGTAAGTCTGTTACGCCCCAAGCGGCCAAACCGATGAGATAAAACCGCCGGCGCATGTCCGGCCATGAACTGGCCTGAAAGCGGAGAATGACGACAGAGCCTGACAGCCCAACGCCAGACAGCCCCGAGGCTGCCGCGCCGCCCAAAAAGCGGCGCAGTGTGCGGCGGCGCGCGGCAGTGGGCCTGCTTAGCCTTGCTCTGTTGGCGCTGTTGCTGGTGGCGGGCGTCATAGGGCTGCTTGCCTTGCGCAGTGAGCCACTTGTTGTGCCCGAGTGGGCCGCCACGCGTCTGAGTGCTCAGATCAATCGCGATATTGCGCCTTATTCCGCGCGCCTTGGCACGGCGGCTATCGTGCTTGAAGAGGGGTGGGCGCCGCGCGTTCTCTTGAGCGATACAGAGCTGCTCGATGGCGCCGGTGCTCGGATTGTCTCCTTTGACAGCCTGTCTCTCGGGATCGCCTTGCAGCCTTTGGTCGAGGGCGCGATCCGCCCAACAGACTTGCGCCTCTCGGGGACGCGCCTTGGCCTGCGACGTGACACACAAGGGGCGTTCTGGCTCAGCTTTGGCGAAGAGCTCAACACAGCCAGTGACGGGGCCGGAGAGGAGGGCGCAGGCTTTGGCCAGATCATGGCGCAGGTCGATGACCTGCTCGCGCGCGAGGCCTTTTCTTTCTTTGAACGGCTAGACATCTTTGACGTGACCCTGCGCTATGAAGACGAGCGCGCGCGCCGCAACTGGACGGTTGATGGCGGGCGACTTGAACTTTTACACACATTGGGCGAATTGCGCGCGCGCGCTGATTTTGCACTGCTTACAGGTGGTGCCTCAGCGGCCGGGGTTGAGCTTAGCTTTGAGCGCAGAGCAGGCGCAGAGCAGGCCTTCGTAGGCTTGAATCTGACAGATTTCCCCGCCCGTGATTTGGCCACCCAAGCGGCAGCGCTCTCGTGGCTTGAGGCCCTTCGTGCGCCTATCTCGGGAGCCTTGCGCCTGTCCATGAACAGTATGGGCGCACTTGGCCCGCTCAGCGCCACATTGCAGATCGCAGAAGGCGCGCTTCAGCCCAATGACGCCGCCACGCCGATTCCGTTCCGCTCCGCACGCACCTATCTGACCTATAACCCAGGGACCAATATGGTCACCTTTGACGAGATCAACCTGCAAAGCGAATGGGTCACCCTGCGCGCCGAGGGCAAGCTTGGCCTTGTTATGGACGAGGGGGGCTGGCCCGAAGCTTTCATCGGTCAGTTGCGCCTTGCAGGCATTTCGGCCAATCCGTCCGAGCTTCTGCCAGAGCCTGTAACCTTTGAGAGCGGCTTTGCTGATCTGCGCCTCAGTCTTGATCCGTTTAAGGTTGAATTGGGCCAGTTGGGCCTCAAGGATGGCGAAACCGCTTATCATATTGAAGGTAGCTTTGAAGCGCTCGAAAAAGGATGGAGCTATCAAGTTCAGGCCGCTGCCGAGGCGCTGGATCTGGCGCAAGTGCTGGCGGTATGGCCCGAGAAGGCAGGTGAAAAGACGCGCAAGTGGGTCTCAGAGAATGTATTGGAAGGCCATATAAACGAGGCTCAGTTTGCCCTGCGCGCAGGGCCGGATGTTAAGGCCGAGCCGCTTGTCTCCTTCGGATTTGAACGTGTCAAACTCCGCTTTCTCCCTGATATGCCCTTGATCGAGAACATGTCAGGGCAGGCCAGCCTGCTACGCAAACGCTTTGCCGCGCGCGCCACCAGCGGAACAGTCACCGCCCCAGAAGGCGGACGGCTCAATGTGGCAGGCACCGAGTTCATTATTCCGCGTACGCTCCCAGCTCCCGCAAAAGCTGTGGTAAACCTGCGCACCGAGGGTCAGATTACGGCCGTTTTGAGCCTGATCAATCAAGAGCCGATCAAGGCGCTGCGCAGCACAAATCTCCCTGTCACGCTCGCCGATGGGCGTGCCGCAGTTGCAGGTTCCATCGGCTGGACCATGCAGAAAAACCCACCGCCCGGCGCACTCACTTATGACATTACGGCGTCGCTTGCAGATGTGCGCAGTGAGGTGATTGTCCCGGGCCGTGTGCTCGCCAGCCCCAAGCTTGATGTCCGCGTGACCCCGAAAGAGCTTCTGATATCAGGAACAGGGCGGCTGGATACCATTCCCGTCTCGGGGAGCTTTCGTGCGCCGCTCGGTGCGGATGCCGCAGCTGCCACGGTTGATGGTGCGATCGAGATTTCGCCCGAGTTCGCCCGTGCCTTCCGCCTTGGCCTGCCAGCGGGCAGCGTCTCTGGGCGCAGCATGGCCAACATCGCCCTCACGCTTCCCAAAGGGCAGGGGCCGAGCTTCTCGCTCTCGTCCGATCTCGCGGGGCTTGGTCTTGCCATTCCTCAAATCGGCTGGAGCCACGGCCGAGGTAGCAAAGGTCGCCTCGAGGTTTCTGGTCGCCTTGGCGCCGATATGAAAGTGGACGCTATCAGGCTGGAAGCGTCAGGGCTCAAGGCCAGCGGAAGCGTCGTGCTTGAAGAGGGTGTATTACAGAATGCCAGCTTCGAGCGGGTCACCATCGGAAACTGGCTCAATGTTCCGCTTAAGATTATCTCGCGTGGCCAAGGCCGCGCCCCGCGTATCGAGATCAGCGGTGGACGGCTGGACCTGAGCCAAACCACGCTTGGAGCCGGCGGCTCTGCTGGCGGCGCGAGCGCGGCAGACAGCCCTCCGATCGGCGCACTCCTTGATGAGCTGGTGATCTCCTCAGGCATTTCCTTGCGCAGCTTTCGTGGTGAATTCTCCACATCCAAAGGCTTTGAAGGCAATTTCTCGGGCAGCGTAAACGGTCAAGCGCTCGTCGAAGGGCGCGTTGTGCCCCAAGGCTCTCGTAGCGCCTTCCGTCTGCGCTCTGAGGATGGCGGACAAGTGCTCAAGGCGGCAGGCCTTCTGAAAAACGCCTCTGGTGGCATGTTTGACCTCACAATGGCGCCTGCGTCCGCCAAGGGCAGCTACAACGGCGTGCTTTCTATGACAGGCGTGCGCCTGAAAGACGCCCCCGCGATGGCCGAACTGCTCAATGCCGCCAGCGTGGTCGGATTGCTCGAGCAACTTGGCGGGCAGGGCATTCTTTTCAATGAAGTTGAATCAAGCTTTCAGCTCACCCCGCGCCGCGTGGTGGTGAGCAAAGCCAGCGCCGTGGGCACATCCATGGGCATCTCGATGGATGGCTATTACGATCTCGCCTCTGGCGCGATGGATATGCAAGGTGTCGTCTCGCCCTTTTTCATCGTGAATGGCATCGGGGCTATTTTCACCCGCAAAGGCGAAGGCCTTGTCGGCTTCAATTACAACATGCGCGGCACATCGTCTGACCCGAAAGTGCAGGTCAATCCGCTTTCGATCTTTACCCCCGGCATGTTCCGCGAGATATTCCGCCGCCCGCCGCCCGAGATAAAGCGATAACGATATTATGAAACTTTCCGACTTTGACTTTGATCTACCAGAAGCCCTGATTGCAACGCGCCCTGCGCGCCCGCGCTCCTCTGCGCGCCTCCTGGTCGCGCAGGGAGCAAGTCTTGGCGCGCCGATCAAGGATGCAAGCGTGAGTGATCTCACCCGCTGGCTCGGCGCGGGCGACAGGCTCGTGATCAACGATACCAAAGTCATTCCCGCTCGCCTCTTTGGCGTGCGCGAGCGTTTGGGCGAAACAGGGCTGACCCAATCCAGCATGGAAGTCACGCTCCTCAGCCCGACCGCCAGCGGCGGCTGGTCCGCGCTTATCAAACCTCTGCGCAAAATCCGCGATGGTGAAGAAATCGCCTTTGCCACAGGCTTGCGCGCCACCCTCGTCAGCCGCAGCGATGGCCAGGCAGAGCTCGCGTTCAATCTTGAAGGTGACGCCTTCGAAGCTGCGCTCAACGAAGCAGGCGCTATGCCTCTTCCACCATATATCGCCGCCAAGCGCGCCGCCGATGAGCAAGACAAAACCGACTACCAGACTGTTTTTGCCCGCCAGACGGGCGCCGTCGCGGCCCCGACCGCCTCGCTGCATTTTGACGAGGCCCTGCTCGCCGCCTTGGCCGAGGCAGGTGTCGCCTTCAGTTATGTGACGCTTCATGTCGGTGCAGGTACGTTCCTGCCCGTGAAGGTCGAAGACGTCACAACCCACAAAATGCACGCCGAATGGGGCGAGGTCACACCCAAGGCAGCCTCGGAGATCGCCGCCACCAAAGCGGCAGGCGGACGCGTAATTCCTGTGGGAACAACAGCCCTAAGGCTCATTGAGAGCGCCGCAAGGCCCACAGGTCAGATCGCGCCGTGGCAGGGCGAAACCGATATCTTCATCTACCCGGGTTTTGAATTCAAAGTGGCTGACGGGCTGATGACAAACTTTCATCTGCCAAAATCCACCCTGATGATGCTGATTTCCGCGCTCATGGGGCAGGAACGTGTCATGGAAATTTACAAACATGCGATAGACACCCAGTATCGCTTCTTTTCATACGGCGATTCCTCGCTTCTTTTGCCTTAAGACCAAAACAGACGGGAAATGTCGCTTTTGATCCCGACATAAGGCGCTTAGAGGTCCACGCACGGCCAAGGCCAAAAGGAAAAGCAATGTTACAAGTTCTCTCGTCGTCATGGGCACTCATGCTCGGAATGATGCTCCTGATGGTTGGCAACGGCCTGCAAGGCACGTTGCTTGGCGTGCGCGGCGATATTGAGGGCTTTTCTCCTCTTGCCATGTCCATCGTCATGTCGGCCTACTTTGTCGGCTTCCTCGGTGGCTCGCGCATGACGCCCACAATGATCCGCCGTGTCGGCCATGTCCGCGTCTTCGCGGCACTTGGTTCGTTTATCTCCGCCGTGCTGATCCTGTATCCGACATGGACAAACCCGTGGGCTTGGACGTTCATGCGCGTCATCATCGGCTTTTGCTTCTCTGGCGTTTATGTCACAGCCGAAAGCTGGCTCAACAACTCCGCTGACAACCAGAACCGTGGCAAAGCGCTCTCGCTCTATATGATCATGCAGATGCTCGGGATCATTATTGCCCAAGCGCTGCTTCTGGTCGCTGATCCGGGCGGATATGTTCTCTTCGTGATCATCTCGGTGCTGGTCTCGGTATCGTTTGCGCCTATTCTCCTGTCGGTCAGCCCAACACCTGCCTTTGAAGCGACCAAGCCGAAAACCCTGCGCGAGATTATGGAAATTTCACCGCTCGGTTGTGTCGGTATGTTCCTGCTTGGGGGAGTGTTCTCCGCCCAGTTCGGCATGAGCGCTGTTTACGGCACACAGGTTGGCCTAACGCTGGGGCAAATCTCGCTTTTCGTGTCGATGTTTTATATCGGCGCAACCCTGATCCAGTATCCGCTTGGCTGGCTCTCAGACCGCATGGACCGCCGCCAATTGATCATGATCGTTGCCGCTGTCTGCGCTGTCGGCGCCTTTATCGGTATGGCCTCGGGCGGACAGTATACACTGCTGCTTGTCTCTGCCTTTCTGATCGGTGGGTTGTCCAATCCGCTCTATTCTCTGCTTGTGGCCTATACCAATGACTTTATCGAGCTTGAGGACATGGCCTCTGTCTCGGGTGGCCTCGTGTTTATCAACGGGCTTGGCGCAATTTCTGGACCCGTTATAACGGGTTGGCTCATGAGCGCCTTTGGGGCAGGGGCCTATTTCCTGCTGATTGCGACATTGCTTGTGATGCTCGCGCTTTATGCAGCCTATCGCATGACACAGCGCGCTTCGCCCGCCAGCGAAGAGACCAGCAGCAGCTATGCTCCGGTCTCAATGTCGTCCTCCGCACTTGCGGTTGAATACGCGCTTGAAGCAGGGGCCGAAGAAGACGAAAGTTCCGAAGCGTCATAAAAATGTTAATTTTGTCGCAAAACTTTACTTTCATTTGAAATAATTGCGGCTAACCTCACTCTGTAGGGTACAAAAGGTGAGGAGTTGAGCCCATGAGCGAACAGGTAACATCAGCCGAGGTTCTGGCCTTTTGGCTAGACGAGGTAGGGCCGGAGGGCTGGTATAACAGCACCGACGCGCTTGATGAAACGATCCGCACCCGCTTTTTGAGTACATGGGAACTTGGCGCAGAGGGTGGCCTGAGCGACTGGCTCCAGAACGCCGAGGGGGCCATGGCCTATGTGATCCTGCTTGATCAGTTTCCGCGTAATATGTTCCGCGGTGCGGGGCAGTCTTTTGCAACGGACAAGAAATCGCTCTGTGCCGCCAAATGCGCGATCACCAAGGGCTGGGATTTAAAGGCCGAAGAGCCGCAACGCCAGTTCTTCTATTTGCCACTGATGCACTCCGAAAGCCTGTCCGATCAGGACCGCTGCATTCGTCTAATGATGGAGCGCATGCCCGAAACAGGCGCTGCAAACCTGCTCCACGCACGCGCGCACCGTGAAGTCATTCGCGAGTTCGGTCGCTTCCCTTATCGCAATGAGGCTTTGGGCCGGGCAACCACAAGCCATGAAGCCATCTATATGGCCAATGGCGGATATGGCGCGACCGTTCGGCAGATGGAAGCCGCTTAAACGCTTCTGTTCCAAGAGGTTACCCGATATGGCGCGGCATTTCGCGGCAGCATTCGTGTGGGTGATTGCCCTGAAATGAAAATTAGTTTAACGTCAAACTAATATTTTGGTGCAGTCGTGAGTACGCGATTCCCGTGACCAGACCGGAGACAGACATGGCAGCTAAATCCTTTGATATGATCGTGGTCGGCGCAGGCCCGGGCGGCTATGTGGCCGCTATCCGCGGCGCGCAGCTCGGCCTCAACGTAGCCATCGTAGAGCGGGAACACATGGGCGGTATCTGCCT
>NZ_JAQWYD010000075.1:0-16882 GCF_029254145.1 Lentibacter sp. | reverse complement strand
GAGCCAAGCTGTGCGGCGAGAGGATTGACCCGCTTGAGCAGGGCATCGCCTTGATATGAGAAAGCTAACTCGGCGCCCGCATCGGCGCAGGCCTTAGCGATCCCCCAAGCAATCGACTTGTCGTTTGCCAGGCCCATGATAAGCCCGCGCTTGCCTGCCAAAAGCTGATTTGACATCTATATCTCCGCCCTGATGAACAATTGTTAATGAGTTATTGACGTCTTTAGGCGATTGCCTAGGGTGCTTCAAGTCTCAGGGCTTGAAAGGCAAAGGAAATACCATGACAGACAGAACAGGACTCTTTGCTGGCGATGATCCGTTTGCGATTGCGCAAACGTGGTTGAGCGAGGCTGAAACGACAGAAATCAATGATCCCAATGCGATAGCTTTGTCGACAGTGGATCCAGACGGGCTGCCCAATGCGCGGATGGTTTTGCTCAAAGAGATCGAAGCGGATGCTTTTGTATTTTACACCAACTATGGCTCAGCAAAGGCTCAGGAATTGGATGCGGCGGGCAAGGGCGCTTTTGTGATGCATTGGAAGTCTTTGCGCCGACAAGTGCGTGTGCGCGGGCTGATAAGCAAGGTCGAAGGGCCGCAGGCTGACGCCTACTACAAGTCGCGTTCTCTGAAGAGCCGTTTGGGGGCTTGGGCGTCGGATCAATCGCAGCCGCTGAGCTCTAGAACGAGCCTAATGGCCAAGGTAGCAAAGATCACGGCAGAAAAAGGCACGAATCCCGAACGGCCACCGTTTTGGGGCGGGTATCGTATTGCGCCGCTTGAAATTGAGTTCTGGGCAGATGGTGCTTTTCGGTTACATGACCGGTTTCGCTGGCGGCGGGCAGATACTGGATCAGCGTGGGAAATACTGCGTCTAAATCCGTGATTTAGCTATTTTGAGTATTTTGCGGCCTCAAATGATTTGACGTGTTATTTCACATTATTTTTTGAAAATTGCACTTTTTTGGTTGAATTAATCAACCGTTTACCCGCATGGAACGTAAGGGGACGGAGTGTAATGGACAGGAAAGTAGATTTTGATAGTGGAAGACGTATTGTTAGTTCGCGGCAGCGTGAAGTGGTTTGATCCCGTAAAGGGATTTGGCTTCGTCGTTGCTGATACAGGCGGACCAGATATCTTGTTGCACGCCAACGTGTTGCGTAACTTCGGGCAAAATTCGATCGCTGATGGCGCTCGGATAGAACTGAGTGCACAGATTACAGAACGCGGCGTACAGGCGATAGAAGTGCTTGAGATCGAGCCACCAGTGAACACTGGCGAGCCGGCATTGGCTGACTTTGAGGATATTGACCCTGCGATCATCGCGGCGGCCACTCTCGAAGCCGCACGTGTCAAATGGTTTGATAAAAGCAAGGGTTTTGGCTTTGCAAATGTCTACGGCAAGGACGATGATGTGTTTGTACATATCGAAGTGCTCCGCCGCTCAGGCTTTGCTGACCTTCAGCCAGGTGAGGCGGTTGCGATCAAAGTGATTGATGGCAAGCGTGGGCGCATGGCAACGGAGGTTTGCTCTTGGGAAAGCGCGATCTAAACCTGAAGACACCCATGAAAACGCAAGGGGCGGCCATATTGGCCGCTCTTTTCTTGTATTTAACGCTTGCTGGCAGTGCTTTGGCTGCAAAGTGCAGTGACGATACTGTTGATTTGCGCGGGCCTTGGGGCACTGAGCGTTTTACCGTAGAAATAGCAGATACGGAGCGCGAGCGCGCTATTGGTTTGATGCATCGTGAAAACCTGCCGCGTGGAGCCGGGATGTTGTTCGTCTATGAGGCACCTGCCGAACTGGCCTTTTGGATGCGTAATACGCTCATTGTGCTTGATCTCTTGTTTGCAGATGAAACAGGGCGCATCATTCACATTCATAATCGCGCACAACCCCTTGATGAAACGCTGATAAATAGCAATGGTAGGGCGCTTGCCGTACTGGAGATCAATGGTGGATTGGCCGCGCTCTATGGCGTTAAGGTCGGCAGCGAAATGCGCCATGTCATCTTTGATCAAACCTCTGCTGCTTGGCCTTGTGACTCCTAAACGAACCTGTTTGGACTTTTGAAGGAGACAAAAAAACGCCCCAGCAGCGAGCTGGAGCGTTTTTAGATTTACAGTTTTAAGGGTGCTCAGCCGCGACGGCGCCCACCTGTGCGGCCCGCGCGGCCACGGCCTTCTTGGCCCGCTTTGGGGGCAACGCGGTTGAAATTGATCCACGCTGCTCCACCGTCATCATTGTTGGTAAGGAAGTTGGCGGCACGAATGGCCTCCATTTCCTTGCCTGCGCGCGGCTTCGTTGAGCCAAGACCGAAGAGCTGACAGAAGGTTTCGTCATCCATATCTGCTGGAAGAACAAGGCCAGAGGCCTCAACTTCGGCGCGCTTTTCAGCGATTTTGGTCGGGCCAACGGGAATGGCCACAGGGTTCATAATTGCCGATGTCATGCCCGCAGTGATCGCCATAGGCAAGAAGGCGTTGTTGATACCGTGTCGGTTTGGCAGGCCAAAGGAGATGTTGGAGGCGCCACAGGTCGTGTTTACACCCAACTCTTCGCGCAAGCGGCGCACGAGCGTGAAGACCTGTAGGCCAGCTGTCCCCATTGCACCGATGGGCATAACGAGTGGATCGACCACGATATCATGCGCAGGGATACCGAAATCGGCAGCGCGTTCTACGATCTTCTTGGCGACGGCAAAGCGCACATCGGGGTCCTCTGAAATGCCTGTATCGTCATTTGAAATGGCCACAACGGGCACATTGTACTTTTTCACGAGCGGCAGAACGAGCTCGAGGCGCTCTTCCTCGCCGGTCACAGAGTTCAGCAGGGGGCGGCCTTCGGCGGCGGCGAGGCCAGCTTCCAGTGCGCCAGGAACAGAGCTGTCGATGCAGAGCGGAGAATCTGTGACTTCCTGCACTTTTTCAATCAGCTCGCGCATCAGCGTTGGCTCAACGAAGTTGTTGTCTGCATAGCGGGGGTCTTCGGCCATTTTGCCTGAGAACACGGCGCCCGAGTTGATATCAAGGATGGTTGCACCAGCCGCAACTTGGGCGATGGCGTCGGCCTGAACGCGGGTAAAGTCGCCGCGCTCCAGCTCTTCATTGAGCACTTTACGTCCTGTCGGGTTGATGCGCTCCCCGATCACTGTGAACGGCTGGTCAAAGCCGATGATCGCGGTTTTGGTTTTAGATTCGATGATTGTTCTTGTCATGTCTGCGCTTTCTTATGCTTGGTTTGCCAGGGCGTTCGCAGGAACGCCGGAAGCGCCGCCGTTGTCCGTTGCCCATGTGGCGTTTGTTTTGATGCCGCCGAGCGGGAAGAAGTGGACCTGCTCGATGTTAAAGTCGGGATTGGCCGCTTTGTGAGCGGCAAGTTCGGCCAGAACCTCTGTCGGCTCGTAGGGCAGAAGCAGCTTGGTGACATCCATCGCGCGCTTTTGCAGCACTTTGAGCGATGGGCCGACGCCACAGGCGATGGCGAATTTGATCAGCGTTTGTAGTTTGGCAGGGCCAGCGATCCCGATATGGACGGGGATATCAACACCTGCGGCTTTAAGGCCATTGGCCCATTCGATGATTGGACCAGCTTCAAAGGCAAACTGTGTGGCCAGCGCCATTCTGGCATCGGTGCGCTCAGAGAATTTCTGTTTCCATTGAAGCGCTTCTTCGACGTTTTTGTGGGAACCGTCTTTGTCGATGTCCTTGTTGCCCTCCGGGTGGCCTGCGACGTGAAGGCGCGTGAAGCCAGCTTTGTCAAAAAGGCCGCTTTCGAGGAGCTGCATTGAAGAATGGAACGCACCGTGCGTTTTGTCGACGCCGCCTGCAAGGAGGAGCGCTTGTTTCACGTTGGCTTCGCCTTGATACATCGCGATCCAGTTGGCGAGCATGGCTTCGTCGTGAATGATACGGGCCGGAAAATGCGGCATGACATCAAAACCCTCGGCATTGATGCGCGCAGCTGTTTCGACCATTTCTTCAATCGGCGTGCCTTCGATATGGGCGATATAGACGCGTGTCCCGGCTGGAAGGATTTCGCGGAAATCCTCGACTTTGGATGCGGTACGCGGCATCACCTCGATGGAATAGCCTTGCAGGAAAGCTTCCATCTGGGCAGGGTTGGCCGAGGCGGTGGCTGTGTCAGCCGTTTTTTTGCGGAAATTGAGCAGTGCCATCATGGCCTCCCTGATGTTCATGAGCGTCTAAGCCCAGCCTTCGTTTGCGATCAGCGCTTTGATGCGCTCCTTGTCGTATTCTGCATCTATGCGTGCCGCTTCTGAGGCGGCGATGTCGTCAGGCTCACCTTCGACTGTGAAAGGCTCAGCCTTGCGCCATTCTGCCATGTAGGCGTCACTGTCTTCTGCGCCGATTTTCATAGCGGCACGGTCGATCGCCTGCTCGAAGCGTTCGGGCAGGGGGGCTTTGGAGCCACGGCGGCCTTTGCCAACGATGACTTGGGCCGGAATGTCGCGCCAGTAAACGATTGTGACGTCGGGCATGTATGATTCCCTTTCCTCTTTGGTGATCAGGTCTAAAGGACGCTTGGCGCCCCGCAGCGCCCATTTTCGACTTTGCGGCGCATTTGAGCGACCTTGCGCATATTTCATAACAAAAATGAACGGGGGCGCCGCTTGGACGCCCCTGAAAAATCTTCATGGTTTTGATGAGGATCAGCCGATGATCCCACCATCTTCGCGGCGCACCGCAATAATGGCCGAGCGCGGGACATCGGTCATGTCGGGCCACTGGCTGCCGCCGTTTTCCCCTGGGTGCTGTATTCCAACAAACATTGTGCGACGATCAGCGGCCCATGACAGCCCTGTGACCTCGCATTCGTTGGGACCAACAAGAAAGCGGCGGATCTCGCCAGTTACAGGATCGCCCGCGAGCATTTGATTGTTCCCCTGACCTGCAAAGTCATCTGCGTTGGAGTAGTTTCCATCAGTTTGGATCCAGAGCAGGCCAGCCTCGTCAAAGGCAAGGCCATCAGGAGAGTTAAACATATTCCCTATGGAGAGGTTGTCGGAGCCCGCACGCGCGTCTTGGTGGACGTCTGGATTGCCAGCCATCACGCAAAGATCCCATGTGAAGCCTTGAGCCTCGAATGAAGGGTTTGTGACGTTGGGATGATACGTGAAACCCCTTGCAGAAGGTTGGTGTGCAGCATAGTTTGAAGGCAACACGAAATGGAGGGCGTAACGATGACGCCCAAGCGTCCCAAAGGTGCGGGCGCTCCCTTGAAAACGGTTGAGAGCCCCGCGCCGAAACCGCTCGATTCTGGCCCGCTGTATGCGGCGCTGGATCTGGGCACGAACAGTTGCCGTATGCTGATTGCCCGACCGTCGGGCAGCCAGTTTCATGTGGTCGACAGCTATTCTAAATCTGTGCAGCTCGGGCTTGGCCTTGAGAGCACAGGGAAGCTGTCTCGTAGCTCGATGCAGCGCACGATTCAGGCGCTGAAAACCTGTCAGCAGAAATTGAAACGTCATAAGGTGCGCAAGATGCGGCTTGTGGCGACAGAGGCCTGCCGCCGCGCCCAGAATTCTGCCGAGTTTCTTGCCAAAATCAAACGCGAAACCGGATTGGTGCTGGATATCATTCCTGCGGAAGAGGAAGCACGGCTGGCTGTGATCTCTTGTGCTCCCCTTGTGAGCCCGAAGACCGAGCAGTTGCTTGTCGTCGATATTGGCGGCGGTTCGACCGAGCTGGTCTGGATTGATCTGTCTGATGTGCCCAAAAAGCAGCGCGCCAAGGCGATTATGCGCATGCACCGCGGCTTTAGTCATCAGGTCGGGAATGAGCCTGTGGCCAAGGTTGTTGATTGGATTTCTGTGCCTTTGGGCGTGGCCACGCTTAAGGATCAGTTTGAAGATGTTGAGGACGATGCCGCGCGCTTCGCTTTGATGAGCTGGTTTTTTGAAGAAAATCTCGCTGATTTCACGCCCTATCAAGATGTGCAGCAGCGCGAACGCTTTCAGATTGTGGGGACATCGGGCACTGTAACAACAGTGGCGGCGAGCCATCTGGGCCTCAAGCGCTACGACCGCACGAAAGTAGACGGGTTGCGGATGAACTCTGAGGAAATTGATACAGTCATTCGCGACTACCTTGCGCTTGGACCAGAAGGGCGCAGGCTTGATCCACGGATCGGGCAGGACCGTCAGGCGTTAATTATGTCGGGGAGCGCTATTTTGCAGGCTTTGCTGCGCTGCTGGCCGACCGATCGGCTCAGTGTGGCCGACCGCGGCCTGCGCGAAGGACTGCTCTATGCGCAGATGAGTGCGGATGGTGTCTTGGAGGACGGGCCTTTTTAGGCTAGAGCGAAAACATGGCAAAAAAACCAGACGGAAAAAACACTTCGGGGCGCGGACAACGTGAGCTGAAAGTCAAGGTCAAGACGGCGCGCGGGCGACGCAGCTCTTCCACGCGTTGGCTTCAGCGGCAGTTGAATGACCCCTACGTAAAACGCGCGCAGGCCGAAGGGTATCGCGGGCGCGCAGCGTTTAAAATCATGGAGCTAGATGATAAGTTTGGTTTTCTTGCTCCTGGTGCGCGGGTCGTTGACCTTGGGTGTGCGCCGGGTGGTTGGCTGCAAGTGGCGGTGCCACGCGTGAATGCGATTGGCGAGAAGCCTGGGCCTATCGGCACGCTCTTGGGCGTTGATTTACAGGTGGTTGAACCAATTGTAGGCTGTGAAATACACCAACTTGATTTTATGGACGACGGTGCGGACGATCAGGTCAAGGAATGGCTTGGCGGTAAGGCCGATGTGGTGATGTCGGATATGGCGGCGTCGAGCTCAGGGCACAAACAAACCGATCACTTGCGTATTATCTCGCTTTGCGAAGCAGCTGCTTACTTTGCGTTTGATGTGCTTGAAGACGGTGGGACCTTCGTTGCCAAGGTTCTGGCTGGGGGCGCGGAAGGCGAGTTGCAGAAGCTATTGAAGCAGAAGTTTACCAAAGTGGTGAACGTGAAGCCACCCAGCTCTCGTTCTGACAGCTCTGAAAAATTCGTTATTGCAACTGGCTTTAGGGGCTAAAGCTCATCTGGAGGCGTAAAGGCTTTGCTGTGCGGAGGCGATGAAGCCTTGCACATCATTCGGCCCTTGGGCTTCTAGCGTTGATGCTGGAGCTGCTGCTTGCGCCAGATTATGCTGGCGGATCAGCTCAAAGAGCCGCGCGTGGCGCGCAGGTTTTGGAACGCAGGTCATAGGCAGAGCCCTCACAGCTAGATGCCCACACCCAAGCCGATAGCGCTTAACATGTCGCTAAAATGGGGCGAAAATGGTCCCTAACTTTTGTTTTTTTTGTGATGTTTTGCCGCTAGGGGATGTTACGTGAGCTTTTGAGCTGGTTTTCATTTGATGAATGCGCGCTCATAACAGTGTGCAAAGGGTGGGCGACATGTCAGAGACAATCAGCGATATCTTTATCATTGGCGGCGGTGTGAACGGATGCGGGATTGCCCGCGACGCGGCTGGGCGCGGGCTGAGTGTTACGCTTGTAGAGCAGGGCGATCTGGCGTCTGGTACATCCTCAGCCTCGACGAAGCTTTTTCATGGTGGGCTGAGATATTTAGAGTATTTTGAATTCCGTCTTGTGAAAGAAGCCTTAAAAGAGCGGGAAGTGTTGCTGGGTATGATGCCGCATATCAGCTGGCCAATGCGCTTTGTTCTGCCGCTCAGCAAAGATATGCGCTTTGACGCGGAAACGCCTGCATCAAGACTTTTGGCTGGGCTGATGCCCTGGATGAAGGGGTGGCGTCCAAGCTGGTTGATCCGCCTTGGGCTATTTTTTTACGATCACATGGGCGGGCGTAAGGTTTTGGCCGCAACGCAGGCTCTAGAGCTTGTTGGTGCCGTTGAAGGCGATGTTCTTAACGCGCGCTTTGAGCGCGCCTTCGAATATTCGGATGTTTGGGTTGATGATGCGCGGCTTGTGAGCCTGAATGCGCGGGATGCTGCGGAGCGGGGCGCGCGGATTTTGACCCGTGCCAGGTTCGTGAATGCGGAGCGTATCGGCGGGCTCTGGCGGATCACAGTTGCGCTGAACGGGACACAAGAGCAGTATCTTTCGCGCGCGTTGGTCAATGCTGCGGGGCCATGGGTGGCGCAGGCCCTGACCTATGTCAGCACGGATATGCGTGGGCAGATCAGGCTGGTGCGTGGCTCCCATATTGTCGTGCCGAAGCTTTACGACCATGACAAATGCTATTTTTTGCAAGGTGAAGATGGTCGGATCTGTTTTCTTATTCCTTATGAAGATGACTTCACGCTCATTGGGACTACAGATGCAGAGCATGGTGCCGCTGATGAAAAGCCAGAGGCAAGCGCGCGGGAACAGGCTTATCTGATTGATTTTGTGAACGGGTATTTACGAGACAAGATCACAACTGCTGATATTGTTTGGTCTTATTCAGGAGTGCGACCTTTGCAGGACGACGGGCAGGCCAGCGCCTCTGCTGCAACTCGCGATTATGAGCTGCGGCTTGAAAGAGTAGATGCTGCACTTTTGACGGTTTTTGGCGGAAAAATAACCACCTATCGCAAACTGTCAGAAGCTGCTGTAGATTTGCTCGCGCCTGCAAGCCGCCCTTGGACAAAGGGGGTCGCGCTGCCTGGGGGGAATTTTAAGGTTGCCGATAAACACGCTTTAGAAGAGCAGGCTGCCGCGAAATATCCGTTTCTGGAGGCGCGAACCGTGCGCCGACTGGTCAGGAGCTATGGTCTAGATGTTTTTGATATTCTTGGGGATTGCAAGGCAGTCGAGGATTTGGGCGCAGGGCTTAGTACTGCAGAGGTGGACTGGTTGGTCGCGCGCGAGTTTGCTCAGAGTGCCGAGGATATTCTCTGGCGGCGCAGCAAGCTTGGGCTCCACATGCCTGCTGCAGGTGTTGCGGCGCTTGAGGCATATCTTGGTGCGCTCTAGGCTTTGCACTGAGGGGGGCGTGACATGAGTTATATTCTGGCGATTGATCAAGGCACGACAAGTTCGCGCGCGATTGTGTTTGATGCAGATATGCGTCCTCAAGGAAGTGCGCAGGAAGAGTTTGCGCAGCATTTCCCACGCTCAGGGTGGGTTGAGCACGCGCCAGAGGATCTGTGGCAAACTGTTTTGCGTTCGTGTGAGGGCGCTTTGAGGGCTGCTGGCATTTCAGCACAGGCCCTTGCAGGAATCGGGATCACCAACCAGCGTGAGACAACATTGCTTTGGGACCGTGCGACAGGAGAGCCGCTCTATAACGCGATTGTCTGGCAAGATCGTCGGACAAGCGATGCCTGTACAGCGCTGAAAGAGGCGGGGCATGAAACCCTTATTCGCGCCAAGACGGGACTTTTGTTGGATCCTTATTTCAGTGGAACAAAGTTGGCTTGGCTCTTGGACAGCGTGGAGGGCGCGCGTGCGCGGGCTGAGGCGGGGGAATTGGCCTTTGGCACTGTCGATAGCTGGCTCGTTTGGAACCTCACGGGGGGGCGTGTTCATGCGACAGATGCAACCAATGCTTCGCGCACTTTGCTCTATGACATTCATGCTGGGGCGTGGAGCAAAGAGATTTGCACGCTTCTAGGTATCCCGATGAGCCTTTTGCCTGAAGTAAAGGATTGTTCGGCGCTATTTGGGACGACTGATGTATTGGGTGCAACTGTGCCGATCTCGGGAATGGCCGGCGATCAGCAGGCGGCCACGATTGGGCAGGGCTGTTTCAGTGCAGGGATGATGAAAGCGACCTATGGCACAGGCTGTTTTGCGCTTTTGAACACAGGGCGAGACGCGGTCACATCTGAGCACAAACTCCTGACAACGATCGCCTATCAGCTTGAGGGTGAGGTCACCTATGCGCTCGAAGGGTCAATTTTTGTGGCCGGAGCCGTTGTGCAGTGGTTGCGCGATGGGCTTGGCGTTATAGACGCCGCGCCTGACACGCAGGCCTTGGCGGAATCTGCAGATTGTGCTCAGGACGTTATCATTGTGCCCGCTTTTACTGGGCTTGGTGCGCCGTATTGGAACCCCGACTGTCGCGGTGCGGCTTTTGGGCTGACACGGGCGACAGGGCCTGCGGAGATGGCCCGTGCTGCTCTGGAATCGGTTGGGTATCAAACGCGAGACTTGCTGGAGGCCATGCGGGCGGATTGGGGGGACAGCGCTGAGGCCGCTCTGAGAGTGGACGGCGGGATGTGTGCTTCGGACTGGACAATGCAGTTTTTGACCGACATCACGGGGGCCCAAGTCGATCGGCCCAGCATTCTTGAGACGACAGCGCTTGGTGCGGCTTGGCTCGCGGGTCATGCGGCGGGGCTATACCCGGATCAGGCAGGATTTGCGCAGATGTGGCAGCTGGATCGCAGCTTTATGCCTCAGATGAGCGCGGCGCAGCGGGCACAGAAATATGAGCGCTGGCAACGCGCCGTTGCGGCGGCGCAGGCGGTTTAGGGTACAGGCGTGTGCCATGGTATTATGGATGAACAAGAGGGCCGTGATGGGAATGGGCGAGGTATCTATCAATTCAGAACGGCTTTGGCGGCGCCTGATGGCAATGGGGGAGATTGGTGCAACTCCAGGGGGTGGCTCGCACAGGCTGACCTTGACGGATGAAGATGAGGCGGGTCGTCAGCTGTTCTTGGGCTGGTGCGCTGAACGTGGGTATGACGTTCAGTATGATCAGGTCGGAAATCTCTTTGTTCGGCGTGCCGGGGGGAGCCGCAACGCCCAGCCGCTGGCGATCGGATCACATTTGGACACCCAGCCTAGAGGCGGGCGCTTTGACGGTATCTTGGGTGTATTGGCGGCGCTGGAAGTTCTTGAGACGCTGGATGACAACGGCATCGAGACCGATATGCCTGTTGATATCGTGGTGTGGACCAATGAGGAGGGCTCACGCTTTCAGCCTGCAATGATGGGGTCTGGCGTGCATTGTGGCGTGCATTCGCTTGAGGCTGTGCGCAGCACGCTAGATGACAAAGGGCTGAGCGTGGGGGCGGAGCTTGATCGCCTTGGCTATTCACAGGGGCTTATACCGGGGGCCCGGTCGATCGGCCAGTATCTTGAGCTGCATATTGAGCAGGGTCCTGTGCTGGAGGATGCTGGCACTGTGATTGGCGCGGTCACGGGTGGACAAGCGATCCGCTGGTATGAGCTCAGCCTGCAGGGCCAAGAAACCCACGCTGGTCCTGTCCCTATGACACAACGACGAGACCCTATGCCGGCTTTGGCACGTGTGATTGAGCTTGTGTATCAGGTCGGCCTGCAAGACGAGGCCGCACGAGCGACGATTGGCGTGCTAAATGCGCAGCCGGGCTCCATTAATGTGATGCCTGGACGAATTGATCTCACGGTTGATCTGCGGCACCCGATTGAAACGCGTCTCAAGGAGATGGACGCGGCGTTTCGGGCGGGTCTTGATGACCTTCAAGCTGCGGAGCGCAAGATAGTGATCAGTTTAGAAGAAATTTGGCATTCGCCTGTGGTGTTGTTTGACCATACTCTCACAGAGGCCGTGCGCCAGAGCGCGACTGGGCGTGGGCTTCCTGTGCAAGATGTGATCTCGGGGGCGGGTCATGATGCTTTTTATATGGCGCGGGCTGTTCCCAGCGCGCTCGTTTTTGTTCCTTGCAGAGACGGGCTGAGCCACAATGAAGCCGAGTACACGAGCCCTGAACACGCGGCAGCTGGGGCAAATGTTTTGCTTGATGTTGCTTTGAGGGTGGCCTGTGGCCGATAGGCGCCGAATTGCCATTTGACACAAAGGCAGCGGGGTTTGCCATTGAACCAGCGCTGCATTTGACTAGGTTATCAGCAAGCGGATCACCCGAAAGGTATGCCATGACGCGTGTTGTTTTCTCCAAGCTCTCTGTCTTAGCTATTTGGGCGGTCTGTGCTGTGGCTCTCATGTCCGTTCAATCTGGTGCAAAAGCTGAGGCCAATTCGGCGCGCTTGGAAGCCTTTCTAGAAGTGACAGGCTTTGATGTTGCGCTGGAAAGTATGCGTGTCGGCGCGACGAACGCGCCCCAAATTCTGGGCATGGAGGCGCAAGACTTCGGTTTACAGTGGACAGCTCTGGCCGATCAGGTTTTTGAGCCGACCCTCATTCGGAAAGATGCTAAGCAGCTGCTGGCGCAGGCATTGAGTGATGAGATGCTCGCACATGCCGCTGGGTTCTATGCGTCTGATTTAGGAATGCGTTTGGTGGAGGTCGAAAACGCAGCTCATTCTGCAGAAGATGGTGCTGATGACTATGCACGCGGAGAGGCGCTTGTAGCTGATATGGTTGCAGAGGGCAGCGTACGTCTTGCGCTTCTCAAGCGTATGAACCACGCGATTGACCCCGAAAATATTGGTACGCAAGCAGCACAGGAAGTCCAAATCCGCTTTTTGCTGGCGGCGTCAGATGCGGGTGTGATCAACAGGATTGACGAGGCCACATTGCGCAGTCTGATGGAAGAGCAGGCAGCGGAGATGGCTGTTGAAATAGAAGCATCGGCCCTTGCGAGCGCTGCGCGTATCTATGAGGGCTTTAGCGATGCGGAGGTTCAGGCTTATGCAGAAGCCCTCGAAGATCCGGTGATGCAAAAGGTCTATGAGTTGATGAACGGGGTGCAATATGCGCTGATGGCAGACCGTTATGAGAAGCTTGCATTGCGAATGGCCGAGTTGAGCCCTGGCCAAGAACTGTGAAACTTTTTGGCGCGGCTCTTTTGTCTGTCTGGGCGCTGACCGCACAGGCGGACCCTGTTGATGATTTGCTTGAGACACTGGGATCAGATGCTCTGATCGATGTGTTGCGTGAAGAGTTTCTCGACTATGGGCATATGGTTGGTGAGGCGATGCTGCCTGATGCTGGTGGTGCAGCATGGCGCGATATCCTGAAGCGACTGTATGACCCTTCAATGATGCACCTGCGTGTCCGGTCTGCGATGGAGGGAAGCTTTGCAGGCGTAAATTTTAGCGAGCTGCTCACGTTTTATCAGTCCGATCGTGGCCAACGTATTGTTGAAGCTGAACTGGCGGGGCGCAAGTATTTGTTGCTTGAGGGGGCGCAGGAAACTGCAGAGGCCGCTTGCTTGGAGCCGCCAGAACGTGCCGAAGCTTTGCTTGAGTTTGCGCAGGTGAATGATCTTTTGGAGCGCAATGTGACGGGAACGCTGAATTCGGATCTGGCGTTTTACCGCGGATTGATTGAGGTCGGTGTCTTTGAGATGCAGGAGGGAGATGTGCTGGCCGAGGTTCAGGCGCGGATGCCCGAAATCCGCGTCTCGCTGGAGGCTTGGATTTCGGCCTATCTCTGCGCTGCGCTTGGCGATTTACCCGAGGCGGATCTGGCGGCCTACATAGCGTTTTCTAAAACTGATGAGGGCGCAGCGCTGAACACAGCAATTTTTGAGGGCTATGGCGCGCTTTCTGAGGACCTGAGCTACGCCATTGGCTTGGCGGTTTCCGTCCAGATGTTTGGAGAAGACCTCTAGGCCCGAATATTTGGCAGAAAGCCAACATATACGGCAAGTTTCTTTAGCGAACACGCTTGACTTGGGGCTGCGTATTCACGATAAGCTCGCAGCTGGAGGGGGAAACCGCTCCGGAATTATTATTAATGACGTTCCCAAGAGGAACGCGCTGTTCGAGGCGGCGGGGCGAAACTCCCTGCTAAAACACTGCAAACGCAGGGGCCACAGAATGCGGATGATGAAAAGGAAAGACCCATGTTCGCGGTCCTGAAAACAGGCGGCAAGCAATATAAAGTTCAATCGGGCGATGTGCTCCGTGTTGAAAGACTTGCAGCCGATGCTGGTGAAACAATCCAGTTCAACGAAATTCTGATGCTTGGTGGTGATGCTCCTGTTGTCGGTGCTCCTATGGTCGACGGCGCAGCCGTTCAGGCTGAAGTGATCGACCAGATCAAAGGCAAGAAGGTGATTAACTTCGTTAAGCGCCGTCGTAAGCACTCATCAAAGCGTACGGTCGGGCACCGTCAGAAGCTTACGCTTCTTCGTATCACTGACATTCTTGCAAGTGGTGGCGATAAGACTGGTGTAAAAGCCGCAATTGGCACAGGTTCAGTGTCTGGCTTTGTAGCGAAACCAGCTAACGAGAAGAAGCCAGCAGCTAAAAAAGCCGCCGCTCCTAAGGCCGCCACAGCTCCAGCCGCTTCTGGTGACGATCTGACACAAATCACAGGTGTTGGCCCAGCCGCAGCGAAGAAGCTCGTAGCAGCCGGCATCAACACTTTTGCAGACCTCGCAAAAGTAGACGTAGACAGCTTTGACGCAGTGAAAGTGAAACCCGAGTGGGTTGCACAAGCTGCTGATCTGTCGAAGTAAGCGCAGTAGGAGAGAAACGATATGGCACATAAAAAAGCTGGCGGTTCATCCCGTAACGGTCGCGACTCAGCGGGTCGCCGTCTTGGCGTAAAAAAATATGGTGGCGAAGTCGTCATCGGTGGTAACATCATCGTACGTCAGCGCGGCACAAAGTTTTGGCCGGGCGCAGGCGTTGGCATGGGTAAAGATCACACGATCTTCGCCACAGCCAATGGCAACGTGAAGTTCCACAAAGGTCTCAAAGGCCGCACCTTTATTTCGGTCCTCCCAGTGGCGGAGGCCGCTGAGTAACCGGACCTTAAGGTTTTAAGACAAACAAGGGATCGGTGAAGAACCGGTCCCTTTTTCGTATTTGGGAGCTCAAGAATGAGCGTTTCTGTGGCAGCATTTCTCGTCTTTGGGGCGTCTCAGGTGGGCACACCTGGGCCGGCCAATATGGCGCTTATGGCCACGGGCGCGCGCTTTGGCTTTCGCGCGGCTTTGCCTTTTGTGGCAGGTGTGGCGCTTGGCAAACAGCTCATCATTTGGCCGATTGGCTTTGGCCTGATGGAGCTCGCTAAGTCGGCACCTTGGGTTTTTGAAGCGCTGAAGTGGGCCAGTGTGGCTTACATTTGCTGGCTGGCTTGGAAAGTGGCGAACATGCGCCTCAGCGCGGGTGTATCTGAGGGCACAGCGCCTGGTTTCTTGGCTGGCCTCTGGGTGCATCCTCTTAATCCAAAGGCATGGGCGATGATCACGACGGGGTTCACCAGCTTTACAGCTGCGGGCACGCCGAGCCTTGAAGCCACGCTGACGATCGCTCTTTGCCTGCTTGGTTTGCAACTCGTGTTGCATCCTATCTGGGCCTATGCAGGGGATCGGATCGCAACACTTCTGGCGGGGAGGCCAGAAGAAAAATACCTTATGTGGAGCCTTGCAGCTTTGACTGTGGCTTCTGTTTTACTCGTGTTGTTTTAAAGAGGAGAGCGCATGATACATGTTAGAAGTGTCACGCAAGACATTATCAATAAAGATAAATTTGATTTGAGGCCGCTTGTGGCTTTTGACCAGGCCATGATTGATCTTTATGCTGGCGACGAACGTGTGGCGCATAATACAAGCCGTATCGCGCATCCTTTGCCGCCAGGTCACACTGAGGCGTTTATCAAGCGGGCTCAGAGCGCAGATCGGTTTGAAGATATCTGGGCGATTGATGCCAGCAAAGATGGCGGCCCCAGCCTGACTGGAATTATTAGCCTGTCGCGGATGGATCGAAATCAATCTGAGATCGGCTATTGGGTCGCACCTGCATTCTGGAACACAGGAATCGCATCGGGGGCTGTTGAAGCACTGATTGAGGCCAATCCGCAAGGCTGCGAAACGATCTTTGCCTGTGTTTTTCAAGACAATCCTGCATCAGCCCGTGTGCTGACAAACCAAGGGTTTGAGTATATTGGCGATGCAGAAACTTTTTGTGTTGCGCGCAACACCAATGTGGCGACATGGACATACATCTGCAAACTCAGTTGAGCCGCCCAATAGCGGGCGTTAAGGAGACGATATGAAATTTCTTGATCTTGCAAAGGTCTATATTCGCTCCGGCTCGGGCGGCGGTGGCTGTATTAGCTTCCGACGCGAGAAGTTTATTGAATATGGTGGCCCTGACGGTGGCGACGGTGGTCGCGGTGGCGACGTCTGGGTCGAAGTGGTTGACGGGCTCAATACGCTTATCGATTTTCGCTATCAGCAGCATTTCTTTGCCAACAATGGTCAGTCCGGTATGGGCAGCCAGCGGACGGGTAAGGACGGGGATGACGTTATTTTGCGCGTGCCGGTCGGGACCGAAATCCTTGAAGAAGACGGCGAGACAGTGATCGCCGACCTGACAGAACTTGGGCAGCGGTTGCGCATCGCCAAAGGCGGCAACGGTGGATTTGGCAACCTTCACTTTAAATCGTCAACAAACCAAGCGCCACGCCGAGCAAATTCGGGCCAAGAGGGTGTTGAGCGTACGATCTGGCTACGCCTAAAGCTGATTGCTGATGCTGGGCTTCTTGGGCTGCCGAACGCAGGCAAGAGCACCTTTTTAGCAGCGACTTCTAACGCGAGACCCAAAATTGCTGACTATCCCTTTACCACGCTTCACCCAAACCTTGGCGTTGTTGGAGTCGATGGTGCTGAGTTTGTTATTGCGGACATTCCAGGCCTCATTGAAGGGGCACATGAAGGCGTTGGTCTTGGTGTGCGCTTTTTGGGGCATGTGGAACGCTGTGCTGTGCTTTTGCATTTGATTGACGGTACCTCTGGCGACCCCGTGGGCGACTACAAGACGATTATTGGAGAACTGGAAGCCTATGGCGGCGAGCTTGCAAACAAGGCCCGCGTTACAGTCCTCAACAAGATTGACGCTTTGGACGCTGAGGAACGGGAATTCCTCAAGGATGAAGTTGAGGCAGCGACAGGCACATCGATTATGTTGATGTCTGGTGTGACGGGTGAAGGCGTGACCGATGTCCTGCGGGCGTTGCGCGCCAAGATTATCGAGATGCGGGCCGCGGAGGCAGCGCTCGGCATGGAGGCGGAGC
>NZ_JAQWYD010000067.1:0-51490 GCF_029254145.1 Lentibacter sp. | reverse complement strand
TTCAGCTTTTGGAATGTATATACATTCCAAAAGCTGAATGCAATAGCCTCTTCCGTTAAGCAGCTGTTAACCATGTCTGATCAATCCTCATCTCATGAGACTGTCTGTTTTAACTGTTTGTCTCTTGGCGGCATGTGACACACCGAGCACCCCCTTTCGCGGGGTCCCTGTTCAGCGCATCACTGTTGCTCGGAGCACGTTTGACGTGCGTGTATTGGACCGACGTGCCGAAGCTATTCGTCTGAATGGCGAGTGGGCGCCACGGTTGGCGGCGGTCGAACCAAGGGCGCGGATTGCTATAGAGACGGTCTCCGGCTGCAAGGTAAGGCGGTTGAGGGGAGACCAGGCTATGATGATCGCTGATTTGAAGTGCTCGAATGAGCCAGTCCCATTGCCGCCGCCAGCGGTCATTTTCTGCGACATCCAACCGGAACCTAATATTTTCGTTGCAAGTTCGTTACTTAAGGCAAGGTGCGAGTAACGGTTACCGGCTTTCACGGTTGTTTAGCTGACGGTCTTGGCGCTCTTTTAGGTCTTGAGAAGTGCCTCCGCTTGGTCGGGCTCCGCCAGTGGAGCCAAAAATTCCTTCAAGCAGTTGTTCCACGGCGCTTTGCGTTTGCCTCGTCCCGCCTAGGGGAGAAATTTTGCCAAGGAGTTGCCCTTCGTTTGTCTCTGGTGCTCGCATCGGAAGCACATGGACGGGAAGGCCCTCATGGACACGCTTCATGGCCTCTTGCCATATCTCTGCGGGAAGGCCCGAGCCTGTGACGTCCTGGAGTGGGGTGTTGTCGTCATAGCCAATCCAAACGCCAGCTACATAGTCGGCTGTAAAACCGATGAACCATGCGTCTTTGGCGGACTGCGAGGTGCCTGTTTTACCAGCTACGTCACGGTCTGCTAGGCGTGCCCGACCACCTGTCCCTTCGGTGACGACCTTGTTCATCATCCAGGTCAGCTTTTCGGCACTCTCTTGTTGAATTACGCGTTCTCCGATTCCGCCTGTTGCCGTCATCAAAGGGTCTTCGTTTCCGAGAAGCTTGAGCTCAATGAGGCCGTAGGGCGTCACTGCGCTCCCACCATTTAGGATGCCTGCGTAGGCACCTGTCATTTCGAGCAGGCTCGCCTCGGAGGCTCCGAGCGCAAGAGCTGGGCCTTGAGCAAGATCCGATTCAATGCCGAAGTCGGAGGCAACCTTACGAACGGTATCGAGGCCGACTTCTTGTGCGAGTTTAACCGCTGGAATATTGTAGGACTTCTTGAGTGCTTCTGTCAGCGTGACCGTTCCGTGAAACTTGTCGTTGTAGTTGTTCGGGCAATATTTACCTGAACCAGGAACGTCGATGCAGTAAGCTTCGTCATTGATCAGATCAAAGGGCGATCTCCCGATGTCGAGCGCAGTGGCATAGACAAAAGGCTTGAATGCTGATCCAGGTTGGCGTTTGGCCATGGTGGCACGGTTGAAGGCGCCAGAAACTTGCGTTTGGCGTCCTCCTACCATGGCGCGAACTGCGCCATCGGCGGACATGATTAGAATAGCAGCCTGAGCACCAGAAGTTTTGCTGACTTTGGCATCAAAAACGTCTTTTATTGCGCCTTCGGCTGCGCGCTGGATCCGTTGGTCAAGCGTGGTACGGATGATGACGTCTTCTGTTGTATTGCGAGTGAAGAAGTCAGGGCCTGTTGTCATAACCCAATCAGCAAAATATCCGCCGGCTTTGGCTTGTGCTGCTTCAGAGAGCGTAGCGGGTGACAGAGATGCCTGCTTTGCCTCGGTGGCCGAGAGGTAACCTTGCTCTTCCATTAGGCGTATGACTGTTGCCGCGCGTGCTTGGGAGCGCTCAAGGTTGTTCGTTGGCGCGTAGCGAGTAGGGGCGACCAGAAGGCCAGCCAACATAGCTGCTTCGTTGGGGGCGACCATGGCCGCGGATTTGCCGAAGTAGCGCTGGGATGCCGCCTCAAAGCCACGCGCGCCCGCGCCAAGAAAAGCTCGGTTGATGTAGACCGTCAGGATTTCGTTTTTGGTGTATTTGAGCTCCATCGCCATGGAGTAGATTGCTTCTTTGGCCTTGCGTGCGAGAGAACCTTGACGACAATCGGCTTCGTATGCCGTTTCGTCTTTCCAGATTGTGGGGTCGAAATCTACGCCAAGGCAGATGAGCTTGGCTGTTTGTTGAGTCAGCGTTGAGCCACCGTGGCCAGACAGAGGCCCGCGTCCTTCGCGCAAGTTAATGCGAACAGCAGAAGCAATGCCACGCGGTGACAAGCCAAAATGTTGGTAGAACCGCTTGTCCTCGGTGGCAATGATTGCGTTCTTAAGGTGAGGTGAGACAGATGTTGCGGTGACCGCCCCTCCAAATTGATCACCACGCCAAGCAAAAACGCTCCCTGAAGCATCTAATAAAGTGACCGAGCCGCGTGCGCGGCCGTCGAAAAGCTGTTCCACGGGAGGGAGAGTGAGTGAAACATAACCCACTGCAAGCCCAAGCAGCAACGTACAGACAAGCGTCAGCCGCCAGCCGATGCCCCAGATGATCCGGAAGATCCAAGAAAAAATTGCCGACATAAAACGGCGAATGAGCCCACGCTTTGGTTTGGTGGGGCTGCGCTTACTGGCTGCCCGCTTTTTCGGCGCTGCAACGGTCTTTTTGGGGTAGCGGCGCTCTGCAACGAGCGGCGGCTTTTTGCGTCCAGTGTTACTCATAATCTGCCCTGCTCGGAGCCTTTGTTTTGTAAGACCTTATCTTGGCTTTCGTAAAATGTAGAGGGGAAAGACGTGCAGAAGCCCTCATAGAAATGCGTATTTTTTGTGCAGTTGAGCGAGTCGTTGCGCAAAAAACGGGATTCTGCCTGTTTTAGAGTCGTCTTGTGAGCCCGAACGCTTCTTTCTGCGCCGCATTGGGCAAATGCTGCAGATGCAAAGTGCTGTCGAAAGGCGGCTTAGGGAAAGGGATAACAAGGTGAAACTCATTATAGCAACGATCAAGCCTTATAAGCTTGAAGAGGTGCGCGAGGCACTGACCGCGATCGGTGTGCGCGGAATGATGGTGAGCGAGATTAAGGGCTTTGGGGCGCAATCTGGCCATACCGAGATCTACCGTGGAGCGGAATACGCAGTCAATTTTGTGCCCAAGATCAAACTTGAAATCGCAGTTCCTGCGGACATGGCGGATAGCATTGTAGAAACAATCACCAAGACCGCACGTACTGGCAAGATCGGTGATGGGAAAATTTTTGTGCTGGATCTGGCGCAGGCAGTGCGCGTGCGGACAGGCGAAACAGGACCAGATGCGCTTTAAGCGCGGGGAAAGGACGAAATCATGACGAATAAATTCATATATACGCTGGCTGCAGCGGCGACGCTTCTGCCCGCCGCCGCAATGGCGCAAGATGCCGAGGTTCTGCCGCTGAGCACAGAAGTCGGCTTCATCTTCAATACCTTCATGTTCCTTGTCGCGGGTTTCCTCGTGTTCTGGATGGCGGCTGGTTTTGCCATGCTTGAAGCGGGCCTTGTTCGCTCCAAGAACGTGACGATGCAATTAACCAAGAACATCGCTCTCTTTGCGATAGCCGCGATTGCTTACTATGTTGTTGGCTATAACTTGATGTATCCAGGCGATGGCTGGAGCATGGAAGGCATCTTGGGTGCGTTTAGCATGGCATCGCTTGAGCCAGTTGGTCTTGCGGGTGCTGAGCCAGACCTGACCTATGCTTCAGTTGGGTCCGATTTCTTCTTCCAGCTCATGTTCTGCGCAACGACTGCTTCGATCGTTTCAGGAACTTTGGCCGAGCGGATCAAACTTTGGCCGTTCCTTGCCTTTGTGGTTGTGCTGACAGCATTCATCTACCCGATCCAGGCCAGCTGGAAATGGGGCGGTGGCTTCCTTGATGGTATGGGCTTCCTCGACTTCGCCGGCTCGACTGTCGTGCACTCGGTTGGCGGCTGGGCTGCTTTGGCTGGCGCGCTCATTCTTGGACCGCGTCTCGGCAAATACACCAAAGAAGGCCGTACAGTTCCCTTCATGGGCTCGAACCTGCCATTGGCAACACTTGGTACGTTTATCCTTTGGCTCGGTTGGTTCGGCTTCAATGGTGGTTCGCAGCTTTATATGAACACAGCCGGAAACGTTGGTGACATCAGCCGTATCTTTGCGAACACCAACACAGCTGCGGCTGGCGGTGCGATTGCGGCTCTGATCTTGACACAGCTTCTCTACAAGAAGGTCGATTTGACGATGGTCCTCAATGGTGCGCTTGCAGGTCTTGTTTCGATCACCGCTGAACCTCTGACGCCTACGCTCGGTTCTGCGACTTTGATCGGCATGGTCGGTGGTGTGATTGTTGTGTTCGCAGTGCCATTCCTTGACAAGCTGAAGATTGACGATGTTGTCGGTGCGATCCCTGTTCACTTGATGGCGGGTATCTGGGGTACAATCGCCGTTGTCTTCACAAACTCAGATGCGAACCTGATGGTACAGCTGACATCTATCGCAGTTGTGGGTGTGTTCGTCTTCGTTGTCTCTGCAGTGTTCTGGTTCTTGCTGAAAGCAACAGTTGGTATCCGTGCAAGCGAAGAAGACGAGATCATGGGTTTGGATATGGCTGAGCTTGGTATGGAAGCTTACCCTGAGTTCTCAAAGGGTTAATCTAACCTAAACAGCATCGGGGCCAGCCAGAGGAAACTTGGCTGGCCCTTTTTGTTGTGCGGTTTCTCTCATGGTCGAATCGCGCGTGCCTATGCTAAGTCTTGCGGCATGTCCGAGCCTCGCCCCAACATAAGCCAAAATCATCCTGTGATTCGTCAGCTTGACGATGCTGCAATCAATCGTATTGCGGCAGGTGAAGTGATCGAACGGCCAGCGTCTGCGGTAAAAGAGCTGGTTGAAAACGCCATCGATGCGGGAGCCACGCGCATTCGTGTTGAAGTGGCGGATGGTGGCAAGACACTCATACGGGTTGTAGATGATGGCTGTGGGATGAGTGCGGCTGATTTACCGCTCGCGTTGTCGCGACATGCGACATCAAAGATCGACGGCTCTGACTTGACGAATATCCATACATTTGGTTTTCGTGGAGAGGCGCTTCCCTCACTTGGTGCTGTCGGGCGGCTGAGTATCGTCTCGCGAGTTTTGGGCGAAGAAGGCGCGCGTATTGAGGTCTCTGGTGGAGATATGAGCGCTGTGAAGCCAGCGGCTTTGGCAGGCGGAACCCGCGTTGAACTGCGTGATATTTTCTATGCGACACCGGCTCGTTTGAAATTTATGCGCTCGGACCGCGCAGAAATGCAGGCAATAGCCGAGGTTGTGAAGCGGTTGGCAATGGCCGAGCCTTATGTGGGCTTTAGTCTGGCCGATGTGTCGGGCGATGACGAGCCGCAAGTTAAGTTTCGCGTTGAAGGAGAGACAGGCGACCTTTTCAAAGCTTTGCACGGACGTTTGGCGCAGGTTATGGGCCGTGATTTTGCCCAGAATGCGCTGGCAATCGATGCGGAACGTGAGGGGATTGCACTGACTGGCTACGCTGCTCTTCCGACATATTCGCGTGGTTCTGCTGTGGCACAGTTTTTCTTTGTGAACGAGCGCCCGGTACGAGACAAACTTTTGATTGGAGCTCTGCGTGGGGCTTATTCCGATTTTTTGAGTAGAGATCGCCACCCTGCTGTGGCGCTTTTCGTGTCTTGCGCACCTAATCTTGTGGATGTGAATGTGCACCCAGCCAAATCTGAGGTGCGTTTCCGTGACCCGGGCATGGTGAGGGGGCTGATTGTAAGTGCGCTGAAACACGCGCTGGCAGAGGCAGGACACAGAGCCTCTTCCACTGTTGGTGCTGCAGCGCTTGGGGCCATGCGACCAGAAGTGACTGAACCAAGGGTCTACCAAATGGATCGCCCCGATATAGGGCGGGGGTATTCTGCGCCAAGCCAAGGCTTTGCGGAAATGGCAGGCGGTTTTTCTGCGCGAGTTGAGACAGTCGAAACACATGACGAACGGCCATTGGAGGCGCTGCCTTTGGGGGCGGCGCGGGCACAGGTGCATGAGAATTACATCGTAGCCCAGACAGAGACAGGGATGATCTTGGTGGATCAGCACGCTGCTCACGAGCGACTGGTTTATGAACGACTGAAAAAACAGATGGCCGAAAACGGCGTGTGCGCGCAGGCGCTATTGATACCCGAGATTGTCAACATGAGCGAAGGCGATTATGCGCTTTTGCTTGAAGCCGCGCAGGATTTGGCACAGCTGGGCTTGAGCATTGAACCTTTTGGGGCAGGGTCTGTTGCCGTGCGTGAGACACCTGCGATTTTGGGTGAGGTCAATGCAGAGGCAATGTTGCGTGACATTGTTGACGAGCTGACAGACGGCGGCTCGACAAGCGCGGTGAAAGACAAGCTCGAAGCTGTTCTCAGCCGAGTGGCTTGTCATGGTTCGATCCGTTCTGGACGACGAATGCGTGCCGAAGAGATGAACGCACTTTTGCGCGAGATGGAGGCGACTCCACATTCGGGTCAATGCAATCACGGACGGCCGACTTATATTGAACTGAAATTGAGCGATATCGAGAGGCTATTCGGGCGCACATGATTGAACTGGCAGGTTATCAGATTGCAGAGCTGCATCTTCTTGTTGCGGGACTCCTCCTACTCTTCGTGATCCTATTTATGCTGTTTATGGGGATGCGATCTGCTGCGCGCTCGGCACGTATGACAGAGCCTTTGGTGCATCAATTGGGGAATCTTGGTGTGCGCGTGCAACAGCTATCAGATGGGCAGCAACAGCTCGCAGGGGGCTTGACTCACGTGAGCGAAGCACAGGCAGCGTCTCAGGCCAATATGTTGCAACTGATGGAAAAGCGCCTTGCTGATGTCAGTGGCAAGGTGAACGAGAACCTGACGGGTTCGGCTCAGAGTACGGCCAAGTCACTCGGGGAGCTTCAAGCACGGCTTATTGCGATTGATAAGGCTCAAGATAATATTACGAAACTGTCAGGCGACGTTTTGAGCCTTCAGGATATTTTGAGCAACAAGCAAACACGGGGCGCGTTTGGTGAGATTCAGCTCACAGATATTGTAACCAAAGCCTTGCCGAGTGACAGTTATACGATGCAGGCAACGCTCTCAAATGGGAAGCGGGCAGATTGTTTGATCCATTTGCCGAACCCGCCCGGACCGATTGCCATTGATGCTAAATTTCCGCTTGAGGCCTATGAAGCGCTGCGGCGTGCCGAGAATGACTGGCAAGTCAACGAGGCAGCCAAGATGCTGCGTGTGTCGATTAAGAAGCATATAAAAGACATCTCGGAGAAATATATTCTTGACGGAGAAACTGCGGATGGTGCGCTGATGTTTTTGCCGTCTGAAGCGATCTATGCTGAGCTTCACGCGAACTTTCCCGAACTTGTTCGCGAAGGGTTTGCAGCGAAAGTCTGGATTGTTTCGCCGACCACCTGCATGGCAACCCTCAATACGATGAGAGCTATTTTGAAAGATGCGCGGATGCGTGAGCAGGCAGGAGCGATCCGACGTGAACTTGGGCTTTTGTTCGCCGATGTTGATCGTCTTGGAAACCGTGTCGAAAATCTTGACCGTCACTTTCATCAAGCTGCCAAAGACATCTCCGATATCAAAGTATCCGCTGACAAGGCAGGTCGACGGGCCAAGCGGCTTGATAACTTTGATTTCGAAGAGCTGGCCCCTGAGCCGCCGAATGTGGTGCCGATCAAAGCGCCTGAGTAAGCTTGAGTTAGATCAAGGCTGAGGGTGAGAAAGCGTTGCATGCTGAGCCTCATGCGCCGACAGGAGGACACAGCATGCTTGAAATCGGTATCAACAAAATTGCCCAAATTATTCTCATGTCCCGCGAGCTGGACCGTGCGGGGGCCGAACTTGCAGGTTTTTTTGAAACCCTCCGTGAGGAGGAGCTAACTGATCTCGTGGCAGTAATGTGGATTGGTCGTGGTAGCTTTGAGCCCGAAGAATTAGCAGAGGCGCGCGCCACCGCTATCGCCGAGGCGACGGTTCCAACACCTGACTACCTTATGGGCACACCTCATCTTTCCGATCATTTGGAGAACGGGCTGGAAGCGCTCGGGCTTTCCGCATTTGACGAAGAAGATGATTTGATCCGTAAAGGGTAAGAAGGTCGCATTTCGCAATGCGGACACGACCCTCTGAGATTGTTTTGATGCCAAGATCGCTTAGGCTAGGTGATCGACCACTTGTAGGTGCTGAGCGAGTGTGTCGACTTCCTTTAGCCATTCGGCGACCAGTTTGGGATCATGTGGCGCGGGGTGTACACCTGCACAAATCTGGCGGCTGAGCACAGCTTTGACCGCGAGAGACACGGGAATCGAGACAAGGCGAGCCATGGCGGTCCCGCGCGCATCTCCCCAGGCATCCATCACATATGTCTTGTTGAAGATTTCGCCTCCGTCTTGTTCTGCCTTCAATCCAACGCACATGACGACGCGATCAGGCTCACCTTCATCGTAGGCATTTTCATTCCAGAAGCCATCTGACATCTCCTTCAGGCGTGCGTCGCCTTCAGGGCCAGAAAGAGTTTCGATTTCGGTGAAGACATCGGCCCATGCGTCTTTCCAACCGTTTAGGCGCAGCGTGCCACGCACAAATTCTTTGATACGCCAGCTTGGCTCGAACTGGTAATCCGCCATGAATGGTAAGCTATCGCGGTTGGGATAAACTTCAAAGGTTTCTGGGCTTGCCAAAGGCGCGGCGTAAGAGCTGATCGCGTCCCAAGGGCGCGAGACGTTCAGTTCTGTGAAGTTTTTGATCGATTTTGAAGGTGACCGTAGCGCTTTGAGCACGCCAAGGGGTGACCAACTGAACTTGTATCTGAACGGGTTGGGATGCTTCGGAATACCGCCGCAATAAGAAATGAACGATATATCAGCACTGGCATCATATGATGCGTTTGCGCGATAATCTGCCACGAGCGCATGCGCCATCAGATGATCGATCCCCGGGTCGAGGCCAACTTCATTGATCGAAATGAGGCCTGCCTCGCGGAACGCAGCATCAAGTGCCCGCATTTCGGGGGCGATATAGCTTGAGCTCACAAAGTTTGCACCGCGTGCAAGACACATTTCGGCCAGTGGCACATGCCAATCGCCTGGGAGCATAGAGACAACGATGTCGTCTTTGGCTGTTGCAGCTGTAATTGCGCCCATGTCGAAGCTGCGAATGTCGTGCGCGATGTCACCGACGGCCTCTTCGGCCTTCGTGGTTGTGCGGTTCCAGACCACTACCGGGTGGCCTTCTTCGATCAGTTTGCGAAGGCCTGGAATGGCCGAAAGGCCTGTGCCGCACCAATGGATTGTCATGTTTTCTGTCCCTTATTTGTATTTCAGTTTGGCTGCGACGATTGTGAGAACCGCTATGACAGCAAATATATTTGCGATGATGATGGGCCAGTCTGAGACCAAAAGTCCATAGAGAAGCCAAAGCGATACCGTTGTTAGGAACAGCATGTTTGACACCAAAGATATTCCTGATGTGTTGCGCGTTCTCCAAGCTTTCCAAGCCTGTGGTATCCAGCAAATTGTGCCAAGCGCGGCGGCGAGATAGCCGACGTAAGGCGCGAGTGTCATAGAGCGCCTACATGTTTAACGAAGTCTCTTTCGGCGCGGGCCCAGACACCTTCGGTCAGTGCGTCAAGCGTGAGGAGCGATGGTAAAAGCTGTGCAGCAAAGTCCTCAGAGCTTTCGAGCGGGAGCATGGAAGGCAGGTTGTCGATAGCCATGACATTAAGTGGCGGGGTATCGTGGACGCGTACTGCAGGTGCTTCCCATGTCGTGGGTTCTGAGTAGACGGGAATAGGATTATAGTCGCTGTCAGGGTCACACGCGACATCACCTATCGCGGTGAGCTTACGGGGAGTCTCTTTTGCGGACAGCGGGACAAACTGCGGTGTTCCAGGGCGGGCAAGAATGCAGTTGATGAAGATGTCGTGCTCAAGAATTTCTGGAAAGGGGCCGCCATTTGCAGTTTCAGCCATGTCCCATTTCGTCACGGAAACGCCCAGTGCCTCAAGCAAATCAGATGCCCCCGTGCCAACGCGGCCCAGTGCGCCGATGACGATGGCGTTTGGCTTGGTGATAAGATCGGCGCGGAGCTCATCCAAGAGAGCATCTTTGTTGGCATAAGCGCCAACAGGCGGGCAAAGAGCGCCCTCTTTTTGAGCAAGCCATGTTTTAAGTGTGACAGCTGCCCCTGCGAAGCCTGCCCAATACCCGAAAGCCGCGACGCGGCGGCCTGTTTCGTCGACGAGATATTCAAGATCGTATAGCGTGCCGCCGCCGGCTTTAAATCTCTCAAGTAAGACTTTTCCGGAAAACTGACCTTTGTAGGCGTGGCCAAACATGATGTGACGGTGGGGAAGTGGTGTTCCATCTTCAGGCAGCTCTTTCAGGCCGAAGATGATCGCATCACGGGGGGCTGTGGGCCAGCTGTTTTCTGGGGCAACTTCGGCGCCGGCGTCGACATAGCCTTGCAGTGGGATAGCGCGCACGGAGCTTTCCTCGACGGTCAGACGGATCCCCGCATTGATCAGTGCCTTTGCCCCTTCGGGTGTAAGGCCTACACGTTCTTCGTGGGCACGTTGTTCGGCTCTGAGCCAGAGATGGGTCATGTTGTGTTCCTGTTCAGACAAAAGTGCGGGCGTGTTCACGGCCTGGGATATCGAGGTGGGGCGTCGCGTTGAAGCTGCCAAGCATGAGTTGGCCGTGTACATATTCGAGGCGGTGAACCGAGGAATTCATCACCTGCAACATGATCTTTGCCATCCCCTCATCAGAAAGGTGCAAGACATGGCGCAGTATTGTGCCGATAACACCTCCTGATGTTACTAGGAGCACGCGGCCGTGTCCTTGACAAACTTCTTCAATGAGGCCCGTTGTGCGGGCATGAAAGTCTGCGAAGCGCTCTGGGACAGATGTCACTTTATCGGCAGCCCAGTAGCCAATCATCTTGGGCAGATGGGAGGCGAACTCGGTTGGGTCAGTCGGAGTGACAATGCCGTGTTCAGCTTCAAGCGCTGCTGCCATTGCGAAGTATTGTAATTCATCAAGGCGCCCGTCGATGCAGGTTTTGTCATATCCCATGCCCGCAGCCGTCTCTTTTTGGCGGCGCAGAGTGCCCGTTATCACATGATCAAAATGGGGGTTGGTGGCGCGCAAATGCTCTCCGAGCCAACGCGCTTGAGTATGGCCCAGATCAGATAGTTTGTCATAGCTTGCCTCGTCCGTGGCGTGGCTGTTGGCCTGCCCGTGCCGCACCAGAATCAGTTCTGCCATATCCGCCTCATTTGATCAAATTCTTCCGAAGATTAGCCTTAGGGTGCAGCGGTTTAAAGGGGATGAAGACAAAGAAAATATAGTGAGGTGAAAGGCGGCGCAAAAGGGTGGTGGGGTGTCGGGAATGTGAGGTGTTCAGGTTGCCGTCTCTGCTTTATGATGGGCGTCAAGATCGACAGGAGACGCGCGATGTCTGAAACAGTTAAGTTCACGCTCGATGGTGAGCAGGTTGTGGCCGAAAAAGGTATGACCATTTGGGAAGTGGCAAACGGGCGTGGGCTCGTCATTCCGCATCTTTGCCACAAGCCTGCGCCAGGATATCGTCCTGACGGTAACTGTCGGGCTTGTATGGTTGAGATCGAGGGCGAACGGACCTTGGCCGCGTCTTGTATTCGCGAGCCGCAAGAGGGCATGGTTGTTGTGACCAATAATGCGCGTGCGACGAGTGCGCGTAAAATGGTTGTAGAAATGCTGTTGGCAGATTTGCCTGAGCGTGAGACGAGCCACGACAAATCGGCGCACATGTGGGATATGGCTGATCTCAACGGCGTCAGCGAGAGCCGTTTTCCCAAACTGGAAGAGGGTCATATTCCGCTGCTGGATGATAGCCATGTTGCTATGCGCGTGAATCTTGATGCTTGTATATCCTGCGGGCTTTGCGTGCGCGCGTGCCGTGAAGTGCAGGTCAATGATGTGATCGGTATGGCGGGCCGGGGGCACTCGGCCTATCCTGTGTTTGATATGGATGACCCGATGGGCGAGAGCTCATGTGTCGCTTGTGGCGAATGTGTTCAGGCTTGCCCGACTGGGGCGCTTATGCCTGCGACGGTTCTGGACGATCAGCAGCAAGGCGACAGCAAGGATTTTGACAGCGAAACAGAAAGTGTCTGTCCGTTTTGTGGCGTTGGTTGCAAGGTTTCGCTTAAGGTCAAAGATGGCAAGGTCAAATATGTTGAAGGCATTAACGGGCCTGCCAACGAGGGCCGGCTTTGTGTGAAGGGCCGCTTTGGATTTGACTACATTCATCACTCTCACCGCCTGACAAAACCGCTTATCCGCCGCGAAGACGCTCCTGCGAAGGGTCTCAATGTACATCCAGACAACTGGAACGAGTTCTTTCGCGAGGCGAGCTGGGATGAAGCGATGGCGTTTGCCGCAGGTGGACTGTCTGGGCTGCGTGATCAACATGGCGGCAAGGCTGTAGCGGGGTTTGGTTCGGCCAAATGTACCAATGAAGAGGCATATCTTTTCCAGAAATTCATTCGGCAGGGCTTTCTTCACAACAACGTCGATCACTGCACGCGGCTTTGCCATGCCAGTTCGGTCACCGCGCTGATCGAGAATGTTGGCTCTGGCGCTGTTACGGCGACATTCAATGAGATTGAGAACGCCGATGTTGCAATCATCATCGGAGCGAACCCGATTGAGAACCACCCTGTTGCAGCCACCTATTTCAAACAGTTCACCAAGCGTGGTGGCAAGCTCATAGTAATGGACCCACGTGGGGTCGGTTTGCGCCGTTTTGCAGAAGAAATGGTTCAGTTTCGCCCGGGAGCAGATGTCAGCATGCTCAACGCGATTATGCATGTGATCGTCGAAGAGGAGCTTTACGACAGCCAGTACATCCATCGCTGGACCGAAAACTGGGAAGCAGAGAAAGCCCATCTGAAGGACTTCTCTCCCGAAGCGATGAGTGAAATTTGTGGTGTGTCTCCTGATCAATTGCGCCGGGTTGCACGCATCTTTGCGGGTGCTGAGGCTGGGATGATTTTCTGGGGCATGGGCGTAAGCCAGCACATCCACGGTACGGATAACTCACGTTGCCTGATTTCGCTTGCCTTGATGACGGGCAATGTCGGTAAGCCAGGCGCTGGGCTGCATCCATTGCGTGGGCAGAACAACGTGCAAGGTGCGTCCGATGCTGGCCTCGTTCCGATGTTTTTGCCTGACTATCAAAGTGTCATGGACGACGGCATTCGCAAAGCCTTTACGGATGTTTGGGGGTCTGGAGACTTTTCCAACGAAAAAGGCCTGACTGTGACGGAGATCATGGATGAAGCCTATGCCGGCAATATCAAGGGGATGTATATTCAGGGCGAAAACCCAGCGATGTCAGACCCTGATGTGGAGCATGCGCGCGACGCTTTGGCAAAGCTTGAGCATCTTGTTGTGCAGGATATTTTCCTGACCGAAACAGCGAACTATGCTGATGTGATTCTTCCTGCTTCGGCGCTTTACGAGAAGAATGGCACGGTGAGCAACACCAACCGTCAGGTGCAGCGTGTGAGGCCAGCTGTGACACCACCGGGTGACGCGCGCGAAGACTGGAAAATCACGGTCGAACTGGCGCAGCGCGTCGGGCTCAATTGGGACTATGGTGATGTGTCTGAGGTGTTTAACGAGATGAAGATCAACATGGCCTCGCTCAACAATATAACATGGGAACGGCTCAAGACTGAGACGATCACCTATCCGAGCCTAAGCGAAACTGACCCCGGACAGGCGATCGTGTTCGGGGATGGATTTCCGAGGGCAGAAGGACGTGCAAAGTTTACGCCTGCAAGTGTAATCGCACCTGATGAATCGCCGGATGCAGACTATCCGATGATTATGACAACAGGTCGTCAGCTAGAACACTGGCACACTGGTTCGATGACACGACGCTCAAATGTTCTGGACGCCGTGGAGCCTGAGGCTAACTGTTCGTTGCATCCCAAGACTTTGCGCCGTCTTGGTGTGGCGCCGGGTGAACATGTTCGCTTGAGTACGCGGCGCGGCAGTATCGTGATCATGGCGCGTGCTGATCGGGCTGTCGCTGAGGATATGGTATTCGTACCTTTTGCTTATGTTGAAGCTGCAGCGAATATTCTTACAAATCCTGCACTTGATCCATATGGCAAGATTCCCGAGTTTAAATTTTCGGCTGTAAAAGTGGAGAAAGCAGAGGGTGCGGTTGCTGCTGAGTAGAATATGAACATCAATCCAACTCGCTTTCTTTCTGATCTTCACGCCTTGCGCCAATTCGGGGCGTCTGGTGTATGCAAAGGCGTTGTGCGCCCAGCCTATAGTGAAGCCGATATTGCGGCGCGGGCCTGGTTGGCGGGGAAGTTTGAAGAGGCGGGTCTCAGGGTGCATTACGATCCGATGGGGTCGCTCTTCGGTTTGTCGGATGCGCCCAGATCGCTCCTGCTCGGTTCGCATTCCGACAGCCAGCCCGAGGGCGGCTGGCTTGACGGCGCGCTGGGTGTGATTGCGGCACTGGAAGTCGCCCGCGCCGCAAAAGAATCAGGCGGACCTGCTGTGTCTGTTGTGAGTTTTCAAGACGAGGAAGGCCGCTTTGGCGTGACGACAGGCAGCACCGTTTGGTCTGGAGAGTTGACGCTTGAAGAGGCTGACAAGTTAACAGACCGCACAGGCACCACTCTTGCAGAGGCGCGCGGGGCTATGGCTTCTCAGGTTGGAGACTTTGTAGATCCAAAGCAATTTACGGGCTTTATTGAGATGCATATTGAGCAGGGTCCATGGCTTGACCAAGCGGGCGAAGCCGTTGGTGTGGTGACGGACATTGTCGGCATTCGCGATATGCGTATTACCTTCGAGGGCGAGCAGAACCATGCGGGGACGACCCCAATGCATCTGCGCAAGGACGCCTTTCAGGCGTTGGGTGCTTTCAATGCGCTTATTGGAGAGCGCTTTAAAAATGTGGCAACGCCTCAAACTGTTTGGACGATTGGTCATGTCAAGTTGCACCCCGATGCACACTCCATTGTACCCGGACGTGCCACCTTCTCGATGCAATGGCGAGACGGTGATGCTGACCGCTTGGGGCGCATGGAGGAGATTATTCGGAATGCCGCCTCAGAGATCGCTGACGCACAGGGATTTGAACTTTCGTTTGGCCCCATGCTGGGGCTTGAACCTGTTGCTATGAGCGCGGGTCTGCGTTCAGCGCTTGAGGCCAGTGCTGAAGAGCATGCTGCGGGACGCTGGAGGAAGATGCCGTCCGGTGCGCTCCATGACGCAACCAATGTCGCGCGATATTTGCCTGTAGCAATGCTGTTTGTTCCGTCAATTAACGGGATCAGTCACGCGTTCGAAGAAGATACAGACGAAGCTGATTTGGTCACAGGCCTTGAGGTTTTGGCGGGAGCAGTCGCGAGGCTTTAGCCCCAGGCCACATCGCCAAGAAAAATATAGCCAGCGCCATAGATGGTCTTGATCAGGCGCGGATTCTTTGGGTCTTCCCCAAGCTTTGTTCTGAGGCGCGAAATGCGCACATCCATCGCACGATCAAAACTTTCGCCCGCTGCCCCACCTAGCGTTTCTTGCATGTTGGCTCGAGAAATAAGTCTTTTGGGGCGTTCCAGAAACAGTCTCAAAACTTCTCCCTCGGCGTGAGAAAAGGCGGTCTCTTGGCCAGCTTGATCAACAAGAATATAGCGCTCAAAATATGCAGTCCATCCGTTGAAACGTGCAGTTTCGGTGCTTTGAGGGGCGGGAGCCGCTTTGCGTAAACGGGCGCGCACGCGAGCGACGACTTCTGCGGGCTCAAAGGGTTTGATAATGTAGTCATCTGCGCCAAGCTCTAACCCTGTGACACGATCTTGGACCTGCGCGCGGCCCGAAATGATGATCACGCTGGCTCCTTGTTCGAGGGCGAGGCGATGAACGAGCGTAAGCCCGTCCTTGTCGGGAAGTGACAGGTCGACGAGACAGACGTCTGGTATTGCGGTCTTGAGCGCCGCTTCGAACTCGGTGGCGCGCGCGAAGCTCATTGTCTCAAAGCCCGCCTCTTCAAGCGCATCAGTGAGCATTTGTCGAATAGCGCGTTCGTCATCCAGGATGGTTACGAGAGGTTTGGTCATGAGACAGTGTCCAATCCAAGGTAGATCTGAAGGGTTTCGGAATTAAATGGCTTGCGGATAACTGGTGCGAGCTGGACGGCACGTTGAAAGAGTGGATCGGTTTCAGGCAAAGAAGTCATCAAAAAACTTGTCGGTCGTGTCTGCCCCAAACGTTCGATCAAGTCGATGCCTGTCGCTTCACCTTCGAGCGATATGTCCGAGAGGACCAGCGCAATATCTGGCAAGTCTTGGGCGAGCAGCAGCGCCTCTTCTGTGCTGGTGGCCTCGATCACAGTATGGCCTTGTGAAATCAACATTTCTCGCACATCGGTTCGGATCAGGGCGTTATCTTCGACAAGCAGCGCCAGTCCGGGTGCGACGGGCGCGGGCGCGAGGCGAAGGGGAAGGCGCAGGCAGACCTCTGCGCCAGTAGCGCCATTGCGCGCCTGAACTCGGCCACCTGAGAGCTTTGCCACGTCATAAACCATAGCGAGGCCAAGACCCGAGCCATTATCGCCTTTGGTTGTGAAGAAGGGGTCAAACACGTGTGATAAGGCATGTTCAGAAAACCCAGGCCCTGTATCAATAACTGTAAATTCAATCCAAGTGTCTTGAACAACATCGACCAAGAGGGAGATTTCACCATCGCCGTTGCAAGCATCTCGTGCGTTCAAGACGAGGTTGAGCAAGCTATCCTGCAGGCTTCCTGAGTCCAGCATGAGGATTAGGTTTGAGGGCAAAAAACGACTTTCAAGGCGCAGGGTGACGCCTTCAGGAAGCGTTGTGCTCGCGAGCGTTTCAAACTCAGTCAAAAAGGTCTGGAGGCGTGTTGGCAGTGGATGGAGATCACGCAAGCCTGTCATGTCGGCGATGCGATTGAGCAAGTCTCCGCCACGGCGTGCAGCCGTGAGTGTAGCGTTGATAAGAGCATCGGCCTTTGGAGGTAAGCCCAGCCGTTGCAGGCGGCTCTGAGAGCCAAGGACAATTGTCAAGAGATTTGAGAAGTCATGCGCAAGTCCAGACACCATTTGGGCCGCAAGTTGACGGCGACGGTTCTGCTGAAGAGCTGAGCGGGTTTGTGTCTCCTCTGTAATGTCCATCGATAGGATGTACACGCCGCCTGTACTGCTGTCTGGTGTCAGCGCGACGCGGATCCGCCGTGAACTGGGTTCGTGATTGAATTCAAAGACCGAAGAGGCGCCCGCAAAACCACGCTCCAAGTGAGGTGAAATCACGCTGTAAGGCTGTGCACCTAACACTTCAGAAGCGTGGTGTCCTACAGGATCAGCCAAGCTGCCAGGCATGACGGAGCTCACGCGCCGGTTTGAGTAGGTGTAGACTTTGTTGGAGCTTACATGTGCGATGTGTGCGGGCATCATTTCAGTTGTCAGGCGGGTACGCGCTTCCATCGCGGTGAGCTGTCGCTTCGCTTCTTCAAGCGCGGTAACCGTAGCTTCGAGTTCACGGTTGGTTTTCGCAAGCTCCTCAGCACGGTTGAGAAGTTGGTCTGATAAAGACTCGGAGCGTGTGCGTAAAAGCTCTTCTTGGCGTTTAGATCCGGTGATGTCAGTATAGACAGCGACCCACCCACCGTTGGGCAGAGGAGAACCTTCGACTGAGATCCAGCGGCCGTTGCTCATTTGCCTCTCAATGTAGTGCGCTTCAAACGCGCGAGCGAGATCAACCCGCTCCTTAACAAATGCCTCAATATCATCAATGGCCCCATATTCGCCGCGCTCAGCGAGATAACGGATCGTTGCGGCAAACTCTGCTCCAGGTGTTACAGTCCAGTCGGGAAGAGCGAACATTGAGCGAAACCGCTCATTTGACACCACGAGACGCAAGTCACTGTCATAGATCGACAGTGCTTGTTGAATGAGATTGAGCCCAGCCATTGTCATAGCTTGATTGTCAGGATTGTTAGTCATGAGCCGCCTTTCTGCCCATGTGCTAACACCCAAACAGATGTAGGCAAAGCCCCACAGACGGCCAAATGCAGCTTGTTACAATTTGTTAGATTCGCGAAATGATCAGGTAAAAGTTGACGGCAACTCTGAAACAGTCACGCTGGGGGAAGGAGAATCGCCCAGAAAGTGGCGAGTTTGGCCCGAAAGGGGCAAAGGGAGGAAAAGATTTGACACAGTCGTCAGAAGCGACGAGCGGACTCGCGTCCGTTCCAGCGCTGTTGCAGCGTAACGCTCGGGAGTTTGCTGATAAGGCGGCTTACCGAGAAAAAGAATTTGGCATCTGGCAGAGCTGGACCTGGGCCGAAACCGAGAAGGAAATCGAGGCGCTGGCGCTTGGGTTTATTAATCTCGGCGTGAATGAGGGCGACTTTGTTGCAATCATTGGCAGAAACCGTCCGCATTTTTACTGGACGATGGTTGCGGCTCAATCTGTGGGCGCGATTCCCGTTCCGCTGTATCAAGATGCCTCTGCTGAAGAGATGGCTTATGTCATGGAGCATTGTGGTGCGCGCTTTGTGGTCTGTCAGGACCAAGAGCAAGTCGACAAAGTTATCGAAATTCAAGATGGGCTGCATCAGTTCGAACATATGATTTATGTCGATCCACGCGGCCTGCGTAAGTATGACCACCATGCGCTGCACCGGTTTGTAGATATCCAAGCACAAGGTCGCGCGGCTTATTATGAGCTGATCGAAGACCTCAAAGAGCGCCGTGAGAAGCTTACCTATGACAGCACCTGCGTCATGCTTTACACGTCTGGCACGACAGGTAAGCCAAAAGGCGTTGTGCTCTCTAACAGAAACATTATCGAGACAGCGAAGAATGCCAGTGAGTTTGATCAGCTGAATGCTGGCGATGAAATTCTGGCGTATTTGCCGATGGCGTGGGTGGGTGATTTTATCTTCTCAGTTGGTCAGGCGTATTGGACGGGCTTCTGCACGAATTGCCCTGAGAGCCCAGAAACCATGATGACCGATCTGCGCGAGATTGGTCCGACATATTATTTTGCCCCGCCGCGTATTTTTGAAACGCAGCTGACAAACGTGATGATCCGCATGGAAGATGCTAGTCCGTTTAAGAAGCGCCTCTTTGATGTGTTTATGGCGCATGCAAAAAAAGTCGGCCCAGCAATCTTGGACGGCAAGTCAGTCGGGTTTATGGATCGCTTAAAGTATAAGCTTGGTGAGCTCTGTATCTACGGACCACTCAAGAACACGCTTGGCTTTAGCCGTGTGCGTGTTGGTTATACGGCGGGTGAGGCCATTGGCCCCGAGATTTTTGACTTCTATCGCTCTCTTGGTATCAACCTCAAGCAGCTGTATGGCCAGACAGAAGCCTCGGTTTTTATCACTGTCCAGCCAGATGGTGAAGTGCGTGCTGACACGGTGGGCGTGCCTGCAAAAGGCGTTGAGATACGTATCGAGGAAAACGGCGAGATCTACTATCGCTCTGAAGGCACGTTTGTAGAATATTACAAAAATGCGGAAAGCACAGCCTCGACCAAAGACCCTGAAGGTTGGGTTGCTACAGGTGATGCTGGTTTCTTTGATCCAGACACAGGTCATTTGCGGATCATCGATCGTGCGAAAGACGTGGGGACAATGGCCGACGGTAGCTTGTTTGCTCCAAAATATGTTGAGAATAAACTCAAGTTTTACCCTGACATTCTCGAAGCTGTGCTCTTTGGCAATGGCAAGGACCGCTGCGTTGCGTTTATCAATATCGATCTGACGGCGGTGGGTAACTGGGCCGAACGCAATAATATTGCTTATGCCTCTTACCAAGAGCTTGCAGGCCATCCCAAGGTTCTGGCTTCAATCCAGAGCCACGTGGAAGAGGTGAACAAATCTGTCGCGCAGGATGAAATGCTTTCGGGCTGTCAGGTGCACCGCTTTGTCGTCTTGCACAAAGAGCTGGATGCTGATGATGGAGAAATGACCCGGACACGAAAAGTGCGCCGCGTCATTGTGGCCGATAAGTTCAAAGACATCGTTGATGCCATCTACGACGGCTCACCCCAGATTTCGACCACAACGGAAGTAACCTACGAAGACGGACGCAAAGGTGCCATAAGCGCGACTTTGAGTATTGTTGACGCCAAGGTTCAGGCCGTCACGACACAGAAGGTGGCAGCAGAATGAACGACATGAGTACAGAAGGCTACACCACAGCTGACGGCCGCAAGATTGGCGGCACGTTGATGGAGATGAAAAACATCACACTGAGTTTTGGTGGGGTGAAGGCTATTACTGACATCAGCTTTGACATCAAGGAAGGCGAAATCCGCGCCATTATCGGACCGAACGGTGCGGGCAAATCCTCGATGCTTAACGTTATCTCGGGCTTCTATATCCCGCAGCAGGGAGAAGTTTGGTATCAGGGTGCAAAGCGTCCACAGATGCGGCCTTATGAAGTCGCCCGTCAGGGCATTGCTCGGACATTTCAGAACATCGCTTTGTTTGACGGTATGAGCGTTCTGGACAACGTGATGACAGGCCGTCTTAACCACATGACCACGGGGCTTTTTGCACAGGGTCTCTGGAAGGGTAAGGCTGAGCGCGAAGAGGTTGAAAACCGCGAGCGCGCTGAGAAAATCATCGATTTCCTCGAAATTCAGGCGATCCGAAAGACGCCTGTGGCGCGTTTACCTTATGGTCTCAAGAAACGCGTAGAGCTGGCGCGCGCGCTCGCCGCTGAGCCTTCACTCTTGCTGCTTGATGAACCGATGGCTGGGATGAACGTTGAAGAAAAAGAGGACATGAGCCGCTTCATTCTTGATGTGAACGACGAATTTGGAACCACGATTGCTCTGATTGAGCACGATATGGGTGTTGTTATGGATCTGAGCGACAGGGTTGTCGTGATGGATTACGGTAAGAAAATTGGCGACGGCACACCTGATGAGGTGCGCAACAACCAAGACGTGATCGACGCCTATTTGGGGGTGAGCCATGACTAAGCAAGCCCAACTGACACAAGTATTTGGAGGCCTCAACAATGCCTGACAATCTGATTTTTGGGATCGAAGTCTTCCTGAATGGCCTTATGGCTGGGGTTCTCTATGCCCTTGTCGCCCTCGGCTTTGTTCTAATCTATAAAGCCTCTGGTATTTTCAACTACGCCCAAGGCGTTATGGCGCTTTTTGCAGCGGCCACTCTTGTCGGAATAATGAACGGTCAGGTGCCTTTCAGTCATCTGATCAATGCGATGTTTGGCACGGAAGTGCACCACTTCGGCTGGCATTTGCCTGCACTGCTCGGCATTTTGCTGACGGCTGCTTTTATGGTTTTGCTGGCATGGCTTGTGCAGAAGTTCGTCTTCCGCCACCTTGTCGGACAGGAGCCTATTATTCTTTTCATGGCGACAATCGGCCTTGCCTACTTCCTTGAAGGTATCAGCGATTTGATGTGGGGCTCCGAGATTAAAAACCTCGATGTCGGCCTACCGCAGGGTGCAAGCATCTGGCTTGAAGACAGCACGCGCTGGATGGGCTTCGGTAACGAAAACTTCTACGGCTTCTTCATCGATAAGCTTGATATGTTTGCGACTGTGATTGCTGCTATCCTTGTTCTGGCGCTCGTGATTTTCAGCCAATATAGCAAACAGGGCCGCGCCATGCGAGCTGTTGCGGATGATCACCAGGCGGCACTTTCGGTTGGTATCAACCTCAACTTTATCTGGGTGATGGTCTGGTCTCTCGCGGGTTTTGTCGCTCTGGTGGCAGGTATCATGTGGGGTACAAAATCAGGTGTCCAATTCTCGCTCTCACTCATTGCTCTGAAGGCCTTGCCCGTACTTATGCTTGGTGGCTTCACCTCCATTCCAGGTGCGATTGTCGGTGGCCTGATCATTGGCGTCGGTGAAAAGCTTTTTGAATTCTCCGTTGGCCCAATGGTCGGCGGGGCCACCGAAAATTGGTTTGCCTATGTGCTCGCTCTTATTTTCCTCGTCTTCCGCCCTCAAGGGTTGTTTGGCGAGAAGATCATCGAGAGGGTCTGACACCATGATGAAAATCATTGCGATTATCAACGTGGTGGCATGGTCAGGCTTCTGGGCCTTTGGGTACCTCGCCTTCTCGGCGAACGTCGACAACGAAAGTCAAATGACCATGGCTGCTGTATGTGCTGCCATTGGAGCGGGCATCGGGATCTGGACCTATCTCCAGCTTGTACGCCACGCAGAAGCAACAGGCTACGCCAAGCGCGCGAACCGCGCTGACCTAAGCCATCAAGAAGAACTAAACGGGGAGAGAGTCTGATGTTTTACCGTGAAGCTGGTGACTATAAGACGTCCTATCAAGATGACGGGCAAACCTTCCCGATCAAATTTGACCGCTATCGCTACTATTTTGTGCTCTTTGTGGCCTTTGCGATGGTTCCCTTTCTTATCAATGATTATTGGGTAAATGCGATCTTCCTGCCGTTCTTGATTTATTCAATCGCTGCAATTGGTCTCAACATACTTGTTGGGTATTGTGGGCAGGTGTCGCTCGGTACTGGCGGCTTTATGGCCGTCGGCGCCTATGCTTGCTACAAGTTCATGACAGGTCTCGATATCTGGATAGACGGTGTGCAATATGCGCTCCCACCTATTAATATCTTTTTCTCTGTCATCCTTGCTGGACTTGTGACGGCAGTTGTAGGTGTTCTGTTTGGCCTGCCGAGCCTCCGCATCAAAGGCTTCTACCTTGCGGTTGCAACTTTGGCTGCGCAATTCTTCCTTGTTTGGCTGTTCAACAAATGGTCATGGGCTTATAACTATTCCGCCTCCGGTCAGATCAACGCGCCTGAGCGTGAAATCTTTGGGGTCGCAATCACGGGGCCGAGCACTGACGCCTGGGCGACTTATCTTTTCTGCTTGGTCATAGCCGCTCTCTGCGCGATCGTTGCGCGCAATCTTACGCGTGGGGCGTCTGGACGCAAATGGATGGCCATTCGCGATATGGACATCGCCGCTGAAATCATTGGGGTGAACCCTCTAAAAGCAAAGCTAAGTGCTTTTGCGGTAAGTTCTTTCTACATCGGCATCGCTGGCGCGCTCTTCTTTGCGGTATATCTCGGCGCTGTTGAAGTTGGTGAAGCCTTTGGTATCCAGAAGTCGTTTATCGTTCTGTTTATGGTGATTATTGGAGGTCTCGGCTCGATCTTTGGATCGTTCGCAGGCGCGGCTTTTCTTGTGCTCTTGCCAGTTCTTCTCAAGCTGATGCTTGCAGACAGTACCGATGAAATATCAGGCTTTTCTTCAGTCATGAGCTGGGTGTTCCTAGCGGCTTTCGCGGCTGCGCTTGTCATGCTGGTGGTCAATATTGTGCGCACGCGCAGCCTGATTGCAGGCGCTGGTGTGGGGTGGATTTTTGCAAGTATCGCAGCCTTCATGGCTTATGCTCTGACCATTGGCGGCATGGGTTGGCCCACAGATATTGTGGCCCACTTGCAGCTTGTGATCGTTGGTGCGTTGATCATTATCTTCCTCATCGCGGAGCCACATGGTCTTGCCCAGCTGTGGCGCGTGGCGAAAGAGAAATTACGGTTGTGGCCATTCCCACACTAAGGGCAGGGCAACAAATAAGGGCTTCAGCGTAATAGCTGTGGCTAACATCGGAAAAAACCAAGGGAGGAGACCCCGATGAAGACGAAACTAGCAACTATGGCCGTGGCAGCCGTTATGGCGGCAGGCCCAGTGATGGCGGACCTTGTGTTCCCGTCACTCTCATACCGGACTGGCCCATATGCGGCGGGTGGTATCCCGTTTGCTGACGGCTACGCAGATTACTTCACAATGCTCAACGAGCGTGATGGTGGCATCGGCGGCATCATGACCAAAGTTCCTGAGTGCGAAACAGGCTATAACACCGAAAAAGGCGTTGAGTGCTATGAGTCTACAAAAGGCGAAGGCGCACTTGTTTATCAACCACTCTCAACAGGTATCACCTACCAGCTGATCCCCAAAGTGACAGCTGACGGTATTCCACTCCACACAATGGGCTATGGCCGTACATCTGCCGCAAACGGCAAGGTCTTCAGCCACGTGTTCAACTATCCAGCGAACTACTGGAACGGTGCATCTGTTGCGATCAACCACCTGCTCGAAACAAACGGTGGCGACATCAAGGGCAAAAAAGTGGCCCTCGTGTATCACAACTCTGCCTATGGAAAAGAGCCGATCCGCACGCTGGAAGAGCTTTCGGCGAAGCACGGCTATGAGCTGAGCCTTCTTCCAGTTGACCATCCTGGTCAGGAGCAGAAATCACAGTGGCTCCAGATCCGCCGCGACAAGCCTGACTATGTAATCATGTACGGCTGGGGCGTTATGAACCAAGTTGCGATCCAAGAAGCGGCGAACATCCGTTTCAACATGGAGAACTTCATTGGTATCTGGTGGTCAGGTGCAGAGCACGATGTGACACCTGCGGGTGATGCGGCCAATGGCTACAAATCGGTAACGTTCCATAACGTTGGTTCTGACTTCCCTGTGTTTGATGACATCAAAGCACACGTTGTCGACAAAGGCCTCACGGCTGGCGCTGGCGACCAGATCGGGACAGTGCTTTACAACCGCGGTATGTATGCAGCGATGCTTGCGGCAGAAGCTGCCAAGACGGCACAAGAGATCCATGGCACAGCCCAGATCACACCTGCGATGATGCGTGACGGTATGGAAGCGCTCGAGATCACCGAAGAGAAGATGACTGCTCTTGGTATGCCAAACTTCGGGCCAAGCTTTGCCGTTTCTTGCGAAAACCACGGTGGCCCGGGCCTCGGCGGGATCACGCAGTGGAACGCAACTGACAAAAAGTGGAACCTGATCTCTGACTTCGGACCATCGGACATGGACGTTATCCTGCCGCTGATCACCGCAGACTCAGAGGCGTTCGCCGCTGAAAGCAACATCGAACAGCGCTGCAACTAAGCGCTTTTGGCCGCCCACTCAGACGGGTGGGCGGCCAATCCTGTAAACGAATTCAAATAAGCGAGCCCTGATATGCTGGATGCTGGTGAAACAAACGACACCGTTCTGGAAGTGAACAACATCGAGGTGATCTACAATCACGTGATCCTTGTGCTTAAAGGCGTTTCGCTCAAAGTGCCCAAAGGCGGTATCACTGCCCTGTTGGGCGGTAACGGCGCGGGCAAGACGACGACGCTCAAGGCGATTTCAAACCTGCTTCACTCGGAGCGTGGCGAAGTCACCAAAGGAAGCGTGAGCTATCGTGGCGAGATTACGCAGCACCTAGATCCAGCCGATCTGGTCAAGCGCGGGGTAATCCAAGTGATGGAAGGGCGGCATTGTTTTGAGCACCTCACTGTTGAGGAAAACTTGCTCACAGGCGCCTATACGCGGATGGATGGCAAAGGTGCTATCGATGCGGACCTTGAGATGGTTTACAATTATTTCCCACGCCTGAAGGAACGCCGTCGCTCGCAAGCTGGCTATACATCGGGCGGAGAGCAACAAATGGTTGCGATTGGTCGCGCTTTGATGAGCCGGCCGGAAACGATCCTTTTGGACGAGCCTTCAATGGGGCTTGCACCTCAGCTTGTTGAGCAGATCTTTGGTATTGTGAAACAGCTCAATGAGGGAGAAGGGTATACCTTCCTTTTGGCTGAACAGAATACAAACGTAGCTCTCAGGTTCGCTCACTATGGGTATATTCTTGAATCAGGCCGCGTGGTTATGGACGGGCCGGCAAAAGAGCTGCGCGAGAACCCGGATGTGAAAGAGTTTTACCTCGGCATGTCTGATGATGGGCGCAAAAGTTTCCGCGATGTGCGCTCCTATCGTCGACGCAAGCGCTGGCTCAGCTAAGGCAGTCAAGCTGAGTTTTGAAAGAATATAGACCCCGTTGACCGCGAGGGTGATGTCCGCACCATGCCGCCAGTTGGGCGCAAATGAGCACAAGAAGGTTTACAAGATGGGCCAGTTTTTCGACGAGTTGGAGACGCGATCCGCTGAGGCGCGCGCTGCGGAAATTGCGCTGCGTTTGCCGCAGCAAGTAGCACTGGCGCAAGGGCTGGCTGGCTATGGGAGCCGTCTTGAAGGCGTTGATGCGGCAGCTATCACAACGGTGGGAGCACTTGCGTCTTTACCTGTGCTACGCAAGTCTGATCTTGGCGCTGCTCAGAAGAAGGTCCCACCTTTTGGTGGGCTGACGGCCGTGAGCGCTGCGGGCTTTGCGCATATTTTTCAGAGCCCAGGACCGATCTATGAACCCGGCAATATGAGCCATGACTGGTGGCGCGCGGGACGCTTTTTGGCGGCTGCTGGTATTGGTTCGGGTGATATTGTCCAAAACTGTTTTTCTTATCACCTTACGCCAGCAGGGATGATGTTTGAGAACGGTGCACGCGCTGTAGGCGCGGCTGTTCTGCCTGCTGGTGTTGGCCAGACCGAGCTTCAGGCGCAGGCGGCGCATGACATTGGCTGTACGGCTTATGTGGGCACTCCCGATTACCTCAAGCTCATTCTGGATAAGGCCGAAGAGATGGGCCTCAAGTTGAAGTTTAGTAAGGCGGCTGTCGGCGGCGGCGCGCTTTTCCCAAGTTTGCGTCAGGAATATAGAGACCGTGGTATTATGTGTTTGCAGAGCTACGGTACTGCAGATCTTGGCACAATTGCATACGAGACATCTGCCATGGAAGGCATGATTGTTGATGAAGGTGTCATCGCAGAGATTGTGCGCCCGGGAACTGGCGATCCCGTGGCTCCAGGCGAGGTGGGCGAAGTTGTTGTGACGACACTCAACCCTGACTATCCGCTGATCCGCTTCGCTACGGGAGACATGAGCGCTGTTATGGAAGGGCAGAGCCCCTGTGGACGGACGAATATGCGTATCAAAGGCTGGATGGGCCGCGCAGACCAGACCACAAAGATTAAAGGTATGTTCGTGCGCCCCGAGCAGGTTGCGGCTTTTGTCGCCAAGCACAGTGAGATTTTCAAAGCTCGTGTTGTGGCCAAGCGCCAAGGCGAGATGGATGCGATGACTGTCATGGTTGAAGCCGAGGGCGGAGATGCGGCGGCGTATGCCAAGTCTGTTTCTGAAGTCTTGAAGCTCAAGGGTGAAATCGAGATTGTTGGGCGTGGTAGTCTGCCCAATGACGGCAAGGTGATCGAAGATCTACGCAGCTACGACTAGGCCCTCTTTGGCTTGTGCACTCTAGCGAATGCGAAACCCGAAGAAGCGCGTAGCAGGGTCTTTCAGTTCCGGCGACTGGTGCAATTCACGGGCTACACCACGGGCGATTGCACGTCTCGTTTTGCGTTCGGCATTTTTGTGCTGGAGTGAGAGGGCCTCGAGAATCTTGATCCTGCGATCGAGCGGCTGGGCCTTGTCAGTCAAATACTCGTCGATCAGATATTGAACTGCGTCAGTGCCCCCCAGCTCGATCAGGGCAGTTGCATAAGCACCCATATAAGCAACGTCTCCTTCGACAGCCATCGCCAGCTCTTCCATCATAAAAGGCTTGTAGCTTTGGTCTTTTGTTAGACCGGCCAGCAAAACGCGTATCGGCATTAAGCCCTCTTCGCCTGTTTCAATCTCTAGTTTTAGCCCTGCTATATTTGGGATGATAAGCTTCTGAAGCGCGCTATATGGCGCGCGATCCAGCTCTTGCAAAGCAAGCTGGTGAACATCTGGACTTGGATCATTCAAGAGTGAACCAAACAACGTGAGGCGCTCTGCATCACCGCCATTGATCAGCGCGGACTGGCGTTCGATAACGTGGCTCAAAACATGATGGAGCCTATTGTCGAGTACTTTGAGCATTTGCCAAGGACCGTAGGCGCCATCACGTGCCAGTAGGACACGTGCTGAAGGGTTTTTCGAGATCGTCTTGGTGACTGATGCTGAAACAGTGATTGGTATATCCGACACATGGGGCCCCATGAGCACTTCGAGCAGCCGGTATCGGTTTGGCTGAGAGGGGTCTATGTCTGCGATGACAACCTGCTCGGTCATCATAAGAAGGTCCACGAGTGTTGGGTTTGGAGTGTAGCCGTGAAAGGCGCAGGCGAGAGTGGGAGCGCTGTTGCTCACGCTCAGTGCGCCGCAAAGAAGCCAGCCAAATATCTTGCGTCTCATGCCCAGTTCAGACCTTGATTGCATCACTCATCTTTCCAAGATGATAGGACATAAAGGGCTTTGATGTAAGGGGATGGGGTCAGTCCAAAAGAAAAGAGCCGCCCCTCGAAAGGCGCGGCTCTTTTTGAAGTGCTGCGTTCAGCTGGGCTTAGCCTTGACGGGCTTTGAAGCGTGGCTGTGTTTTGTTGATCACATAAACGCGGCCCTTGCGGCGCACGATGCGGCAGTCACGGTGCCGGCTCTTGAGCGAGCGGAGTGAATTTCTAACCTTCATGAGGTCGTCTCCTTGGTCGCGGCGCAGGGCTTGCGCCTTTGGGTTTGCGGGTGCGCGAGGGAACTCCCCCGTGCGGTGAATGGTTCATGGTGGGCGATACAAGGTTCGAACTTGTGACCCCTTCGATGTCAACGAAGTGCTCTACCACTGAGCTAATCGCCCGAACTGACTTGGTTTTTTCGTCCCTTAAAACAAAAAGGGACGCGGAAACCCGCGCCAGCGCCTCGTGTCTATAAAAGGAGTCGCAGATATGATCAAGAGCTTTTGACGCTTCATTTTTTTGGCCTATACTCCCCTTAAGAAACTGGAGCCAGAATGCCGCGTGTTGCTTATGATTTGATCCACCCTGAACGGCGTACAACATCTGTTGTGTTTGCTTCGCCGCACAGCGGGCGGGACTATCCTTGGACGTTTCTGCGCAAGACTGTTTTGGACCAACACACCATCCGAACATCGGAAGATGCCTTTGTAGATAGGCTTTTTGCGCATGCACCCAAATGTGGGGCACCGTTTCTGACGGCGGGCGCGCCGCGTGCTTTTGTTGATCTGAACCGCGCGCCTGAGGAGCTGGACCCAGCATTGTTTGAAGGGGTGAGCGCGCGGGGGCACAATCCGCGGGTGGCTTCGGGGCTTGGAGTGGTGCCGCGCGTGGTGGCAGGGGGGCGGGCGATTTATCGTGGAAAGCTGCCCCTGAGCGAGGCGGAGCGCAGAATCAATACGTACTGGCGGCCCTATCACGAGATGTTGGGCAAGCTTTTGGACCAGTCAAAAGCCGCGTTTGGCGAGGCGATTTTGGTTGACTGCCATTCGATGCCCCATGAGGCAATGGACCTTGCGGCGCGGGGGGCAATCCGCCGTCCCGAAGTGGTGATCGGGGACCGACATGGCGCCTCGGCAAGCACCGAGGTTGTCGATCATATCGAGGCGGCGTTTACCCGTGTAGGGCTACATGTGGTGCGCAATGTACCTTTTGCAGGGGCCTATATTTGCCAGACATACGGGCGGCCTTCAAAGGGACAACACGCGATCCAGATCGAAATTGACCGCTCGATCTATATGAACGAGCAGATGATACGCCCGAACGGGAACTTTGAGGCGTTTCGGCGGGCTCTCAAGGGGATCACAGCGGAGATTTGTGAGATCGGCCGCAAGGTTGCGGAGCCTCTTGCGGCGGAGTGATCCGTAAAATTTATCTATATTTATCAGACGTTTTGGTGAGATTTGTCCGAGTGTAGCAGCCCCGTGTTGCTGCCCCATGAGCGCAGCGTCCCGAAGGGTTAATGCGCCAAAACACAGCCAAATCGAGGGGGTGATATGCGTGCACAACCCGTGCACAACCCGTGCACCGCCTGAATGGGTGTTTGGTTAACAGAAATTAAGTTAAGGGGGCGTTCGGTGGGGCAGAAAACTTGCAGTACAATTGTGGCGAGCCGAGATTTAAGGCGGGTCCAGACTTGCGCCCGACGACAGACATATGGTTACTTTGCTTGGTAGTATTTTGAGTGTGTTGGGCAACAATTTATGCAATCTGCATTGATACCATTTTTTGAGACGAATGCTGGGCTTGCAGCTTTTTTTTTGGCCTTGGTTGTTGTCCCTATCGTGTCAAAGCTGACGGCGTACTTTGCCACTGCAAGCCTTCTAGAGCAGATTGAGGACGTCCACTCACATCCGACCTTGGCGCGCCGGTACAGGCAGAAATCCACTAACTGGTATGAGAAGGGCATCGTCGTCACCCTAAATTTCTTTGAGAAAATTTATGGTGAGAAGAAATTCAGCACGAGGGCCTTCGTGACTTCGATGCAGATTGCTATCGTTTATTTTTGGATTGCGGCAGTTCTAGCGCTTGTGATCCTGAGTATTATGACGGGAGCAGTATTCACCGAGTTCAAAGTGGAAATACTCGTAAACCTGCTGATCATTTTGATCTGTGTTTGGGTGAGTGTGAAACTCTTTTTTCTTTCAGGTAGATTGGTTTCTTGGCTTACTTTAGCACGTCCTTTTGTGCAGCAGATATCGGGTGCTATGGCTCTGGAACCAAATGCGCCAAGTGCGGGTTGGGTCGTACGGCTGGTAACAAACCGTCAGTTCTATCGCATCCTAATCTCTCTATCTTTCGCGGTAGCATATCATGTCTTGCTCAAGTGGATAGGTGGCCCCCTTTTACCCAATTCTCTCGCGGATGCTGTGGGCACAAATAGTTTGGAAGGCTACCTCGGAATATCAGTCGTGTGCCTGGCGATTGGTGTTTATTTGGCGCTTGGATTTCGTTTCATCGTTGAAGTTGGTATCTTTTACCCGTTGTTTGGCGCCCTCTTTGCTCTGCTATTTTTTAAAAATGATCATTCTGTGTTTATGGTCGCCGTATTTGCCTTCTTGGTTTACCCTGTGTCGAATGCAGTCTTTGACTTTATTTCGATCGGAGCGACGCGGAGCTTTCTAAGCAAAATTCTGCGGGATCAGTTGCATTTTAAAGCCGTTGTTAGAAATTTGACTTTTGATCTTTTGGTCGCTCTTGTTTCTTTTGCTGGGTTTATTGTGACGACAGTTACAATGATCAGCTTCATTTCGGTTTTCATTTTAGGCCTTTTCCTTGGAGCCGATGCAAAAACCGTCCGCTCAATGGACCCATTGGGCATGGCTCAATATGCAGGTTTTATTGGTGAGCTGGGAGGAGAGCTACCTCGTCCCACGCCCCGCCCGCCCTTGAACAAAGGGGAGGACGCCACAAAACCGATAGATTTAAAGTCTGGGGCCGAGCCTAAAACTGGCAGCTCGGCAGAGTTTAATGAAGTGACTGCTTTGGTTGTTGTGGTTTGTCTCTTTGGAGCGACGACATTTGCGCCCTCACTGGTCCATCTTCTGATTGTTTGCTCAAACAATTTCAGTCAAAGAACCAAAAGCTGGTCAACTGCGGTTTCGATGCTTGAAGCGCCGCCAGCTCAAATTTCAAAAACATGGTCCAATGATGTTTTGAAGCGAATACGAAGTGGGCATTTGTGGGGCTGGAGTTTTGTGCTCTGGGGAGCTCTGATCTTTGGGGTTGTTGTGCTGTAAGGCAATGAAAAGTGCGTTCCGCGACCACCCCTTCGCTACAACCCCACCGCTGCCTCTGCCGCTTTGATTGCTGCTGATGATCCCGTCAGGGAGATCACTCCGCGCCGTGTCAGGTCTTCTATGATCAGTGTATCGCCGCCCTTGAGGGGGCGCAGGGCTGTGCGGGGGAGGGTGAGGCTATAGGCGGGCTGGCCTTGTAGCATCACGATTTTGCCGTGGCGGTAGGTGTCGAGCGGGGTGATTTTGCCGCCTGCATAGCTCACAGAAAGGCGCAGGGTGAGCGGGCGGGCACTCCAGAGGCCTGTGATGAAGAGTTGAGCTGTGCTTTCGCCGTCTTCAAAGCGCAGGGTTGCGCCGAGGCCGTTTGCGCCCTGTGCGCTGGCAAAGCTGGCTTTGCCTGAGTGGCCGGCCGTCCAAGCGGGGCCGGACTGCGCATGGAGCGCGGGGGCAAGAAAGCAGGCAAGCAGAACAACAAAAAAACGCATGAATAGGCCCCAAAACGACAATAGATGCGCATGGGTCGCATATTTTCGCGTGTGGGAATAGCGGTCATTGAGCATTTACACTTGGGGTGTTACGCTTGCGGCATGCTCGGCATCGGGGCCAACAGATGTGTAAGAAGGAGGGACTTCGTCCTGTCACCAAACGTTGTTGCGGCCAAAGGCGCGGCGCATGCGGCCCCAAAAAAGGCCAAAGAGCTGAGCAGCGAAGACTTGCTTGCTGCCATACTGAAATCACTTGACGATGATAAAGCTGAAGATGTCGTGCAGATTGATCTGCGCGGGAAGACATCTATTGGCGATTATATGGTTGTTTGCTCAGGGCGCTCTTCGCGTCAGGTGGGCGCGATCTCTGAGAAGCTTGCGGAGCGCTTGAAGCTTGATCACGGCCGCGCCTCAAAGATCGAAGGCAAGAACACGGGCGACTGGGTTTTGGTCGATACGGGCGATATTATCGTTCATGTCTTCCGCCCTGAGGTGCGCGAGTTTTACCAGCTTGAGAAGATGTGGCTGACGCCCGAGGCGGAAAAGGCCTGATATGCGAGTTCAGATCTGCGCGGTGGGCCGTCTCAGAGGCGGGCCCGAGAAAGCGCTGATTGATGATTATGTGACGCGCTTTGAGCGCACGGGGCGGGGGCTGGGGCTTACCGCCCTTTCTGTTGTGGAAGTTGAGGACAAGAAGGGCGGTGGCATGGAGGCCGAGGCCGCTCTTTTGGAGCGGGCTTTGCCTAAGGGCTGCGTCTTGGTCTGTCTCGATGAGCGTGGACGCGTGGAAAGCTCGCCCCAGTTTGCCGAGCGTTTGGCGGGCTGGCGGGACACAGGCGCGCAGGATGTGGCTTTTGTCATCGGTGGTGCTGACGGGATTGCGCCGAGCCTGCGGGCGCGGGCCGCGCATTCTGTGAGTTTTGGAAAGATGGTCTGGCCGCATATGCTTGTGCGGGTCATGCTGTCCGAGCAGCTTTATCGCGCGGCGTCGATTTTGGCGGGTGCGCCGTATCACCGTGAATGAGGCTCCGGGTGTTGCCCCGAAGCGTTTGAGAGCGTAAACGCTTGTCGCAAAGAAGGTATGGGCAATGAGCAGACAAAAACCGGTTGTTTTGTGTATTTTGGATGGGTGGGGCCACTCGGAACGGCGCGAGGACAATGCGCCTTTGCTGGCCAATACGCCCAATTTTGACAGGATTTCAGCGGAGTGCCCTCACAATTTTCTCACCACTCATGGGCCTGATGTGGGCCTGCCGAGCGGGCAGATGGGCAACTCTGAAGTCGGTCACACCAATATCGGCGCGGGGCGCGTTGTGGCGATGGACCTTGGGCAGATCGATCTGGCGATTGAGGATCAGAGCTATTTTGAAAACGAACGGCTGAAGGCGTTTATCGCTCAGTTGAAGGAGACAGGTGGCACAGCCCATCTTGTCGGGCTTGTCTCGGACGGGGGCGTGCATGGCTCGCTTGTGCATCTGATCGCGTCGGTCAATGCGATTGCTGAGGCGGGTGTACCTGTGGCCATTCACGCAATTGCAGACGGGCGCGACGTTGCGCCGAAATCGGCCTTTGGGTATTTTGCGGCCCTCACGGAGGCACTTCCTGCCAACGCCAAGATCGTTACGGTTACGGGGCGATATTTTACGCTGGATCGTGACAACCGCTGGGAGCGGGTCAAGGAAGCCTATGACGCTATGGTGCATGGGCAGAGCGGCTATAAGGCGATGGATGCCCATGGCGCGATTTCAAATGCTTATAACCGCAGCGAGACCGACGAGTTTATCTCGGCCACGGTTCTGCGCGGCTATGAGGGTATGAAGGACGGTGACGGCGTTTTCTGCCTCAATTTCCGTGCCGACCGCGCGCGGGAGATACTGGCGGCAATGGCTGAGCCTGATTTTGACGGGTTTGATACGGGCGCGCGGCCCAAGCTTCAGATGCTTGGGATGGTTGAATATTCGGACGCGCACGAGCGCTTTATGGACACGGTCTTCCCGTCTCGGGTGATTGTGAACACGCTGGGCGAATGGGTCGCCAAGCAGGGCCTCAGGCAGTTCCGCCTTGCGGAAACAGAAAAGTATCCGCATGTGACCTTCTTTCTCAACGGCGGCAAAGAAGGCGCGGAAGACGGCGAGGTACGCTACATGGCGCCGAGCCCGAGGGTTGCGACCTATGACATGCAGCCCGAGATGAGCGCCGCAGAAGTCACAGATGCGTTTGTGGGCGCGATTGAAGACGGGTTTGACCTTATCGTAACAAACTACGCGAACCCAGACATGGTTGGTCACACGGGCGATTTGAAAGCCGCGATGAAAGCCTGTGAGGCTGTCGATGCGGGCCTTGGCCGCGTGCTTGTGGCGCTTGAAAAGGCGGGCGGTTCTATGATTGTCACGGCGGATCACGGCAATTGCGAAATGATGCGGGATCCTGTGACAGGCGGCGCGCATACGGCGCACACCATTAACCCTGTGCCTGTGATCCTTGTGGGCGGCCCGAAGGGGGCGGCTTTGCGTGAGGGGCGCTTGAGTGATCTGGCGCCGACACTTCTTGCGCTTATGGGGCTGCCGCAGCCTGAAGAAATGACTGGCGAAAGTTTGATTGTATGAACTGGCGCGCGGCGCTCTTGGCGGCTTGTCTGGCTGTGCCAACGGAGCTCTGGGCGCAAGACGTAAGCCCTGCCGCGGCCGCAGCATCCGCGCTTGAGGATTTGTCCGCCGCGCGGGATCTGCTTGAGGCGGCGAAGGGCGGGCGCGAGCGTGTCGCCGCTTTGAGTGAGACAGTGCGCGCCTATGAGGCGGGGCTGAGCGCCGTGCGCGCAGGGTTACGCCGCGCCACGATCCGCGAGCGGGAACTGAGTCTCAAGCTCGCCGGTCAGGAAGAGGAGATCGCGGCGCTGCTCACGGTGCTTCAGGCGCGCGGGCGCGCGGGCTCTCCCAGTCTGTTCTTGCATCCCGAGGGGGCGCTGGGAACTGCGCGCGCGGGTATGATTGTGAGCCAGATGACACCTGCGCTGAATGCACAGGCCGACGCTTTGCGCGAAACACTTGTTGAAGTGAGCACCTTGCGCCAGCTTCAGGCGGGTGCGGAGCGCGGCCTGCAAGAGGGGCTCACCGGCGTACAGGACGCGCGGACAGCTCTGAGCCAAGCGATTGCCGACCGCACAGATTTGCCCCGTAGGTTTACTGAAGATCCAATCAAAACGGCATTGCTTATTGCCACCACCGAGACGCTTGAAGCCTTTGCGGCTGGCTTGGGTGAAATCAGCGGCGGACCTTTGGAAACAGCTGCAAACGCGGATGTTTTTGACCAGAAGGGCGCGCTGCCGCTGCCTGTGGCAGGGCGTGTCTTGCGCCGCGCGGGCGAGGCTGATGCTGCTGGGATCAAGCGGCCCGGTGTCTTGCTTGCGACGCGCCCACGGGCGCTTGTCAGCGCTCCTGTGGCCGCAACGATCCGTTATCAGGGGCCGCTTCTGGACTTTGGGAATGTGATGATTCTTGAACCAAAATCAGGGCTTCTGATGGTATTCGCGGGGCTGGATGTGGTGTATGGAAGAACAGGTGAGGTGATTGCAGAAGGCGCACCTTTGGGCCTTATGGGCGGCAAAGACGCCGCAATTGGCGAAATATTGACACAAGTTGGTGATGGAACAGGGAGTGACCTTTCACAATCACTCTATTTGGAAGTAAGAGAAGACAATGAGCCAGTGAACCCCGAGAGCTGGTTTCGCACACAAAGGGAAGACTGAGACATGAAGAAATTTCTCATGGCGGCGGCAACCGGAACGCTTGCGAGCGTGCTGATCACCACGCAGGTGGCAGCGCCTTTGCTGGCACAGGAATCCACCAAGACCACGAATGTTTACCAGCAGCTTGATCTATTTGGTGACATCTTCGAGCGCATTCGTGCGCAATATGTCGAAGAAGTGGACGAGGGCGACCTGATTGAAGCGGCCATCAACGGCATGTTGACCTCGCTTGATCCGCATTCAAGCTACCTTAGCCCAGAAGACGCGGAAGGCATGAAAGTGCAGACCAGCGGCGAGTTTGGCGGGCTTGGCATCGAGGTCACCCAAGAAGAAGGCTTTGTGAAAGTTGTTTCCCCGATTGATGGGACACCAGCGGACGAAGCGGGCGTGGAAAGCGGCGACTTTATCACTCACGTCGACGGCGAGAGCCTTTTGGGCCTCACGCTTGACCAGGCGGTCGAGATGATGCGGGGGCCTGTGGGCAGCGAGATTGTCATCACGGTGGCACGGGAAGGCGAAGACGAGCCGCTCGAAATTTCGATCATTCGAGATACCATCAAGCTCACGGCTGTGCGCTCACGCGTAGAAGGCACGAGTGTTGTTTTGCGGGTGACGACGTTTAACCGCCAGACCTCGCCCAACCTTGCTTCTGGGATCAAAGAGCAGATCGAAGAGGCGGGCGGCATGGACAAGGTTAACGGGTTTATCCTTGATCTGCGCAACAACCCTGGCGGGCTGTTGACCGAGGCAATTGCAGTTTCGGATGCTTTCCTTGAGAGCGGCGAGATTGTTTCGACCCGTGGGCGCAACCCTGAAGACGGCGAGCGCTATAACGCAACGGCGGGTGACCTGACGGGTGGTAAGCCGATTGTTGTCTTGATCAATGGCGGCTCTGCATCGGCCTCCGAGATTGTGGCAGGGGCGTTGCAAGACCACCGCCGCGCCATCGTGGTTGGTACGAAGAGCTTTGGCAAAGGCTCGGTTCAGACGGTGATGCCGCTCAGAGGCGAGGGCGCGATGCGCTTGACGACGGCGCGGTATTATACGCCATCAGGACGCTCAATTCAGGCGCTTGGCGTGTCGCCTGATATTGTTGTGGAGCAACCCCGTCGCAAGCCTGACGCGGAGACGGAAGAAGAGCAAACCAAGTTTGACGCGCGCACCGAGGCCGACCTGCGTGGCAGCCTCAACAACGACAGCCTGACCGAAGACGAGATTGAACAGATCAAGAAGGATCAGGAAAAGGCGCTCGCAGCGGCCAAGCTGCGCGAAGAGGATTATCAGCTCGCCTATGCGATTGATATTCTGAAGGGACTTGAAGCGCTTGGGCCGCAAGACAAGTAAGCTTTACGCTTGAGATAAGAAAGGGCCGTGCCTGAGATAGCGCGGCCCTTTTTTGTGAGGTCGCTCAGACGCTGCCAGCCTTTTCGATGACAAGGGCGCGCATTGGTCCGTCGGGACACGCGATATGTTCATCGCCGTTCTCGGCGTGAAAAATATCACCGACTTTCAGGCGCAAGACCTCTTCGCGGCCCTCTTTGCGGATGTGCATATCGACTTCACCATCCAGCACGACAAAGACTTCGGGACCATCGTTGATGTGCCATTTGTAAGGTGCATCACTCCAATGCAGGCGCAGGGTTGCGCCCTCAATCTGCTCGATCGGGAGGGCGTCCCATGCGGCTGTGCCGGTAAAGTCGCGGGCGGTTATCTTTCTCATGTCAGCTTCTCCATCCTTGATATAAAACGTCTAAGCCAAGCAAGTTGGCACAGCCACTTGCGGACCGACGCCATAGGCCTGCGAAACGGGGGAAATAGGGATGGATCACACGGATCAGAAAATATTGGCCGCATTGGCGCGCAACGCTCGGCTGAGCTTTGCTGCTCTTGGGCGCGAGATCGGCCTGTCGCGCACTGCCGTGCAGGACCGTGTGGGGCGGCTGGAGCAGAGCGGCGTGATCACTGGCTATGTGACCGAATACAATGCTGAGGCGGCAGGGCTTGTCAGCGCGGTCTTATTTGTGCGCATTGCCGCGCGGCCCTGTGACCCTGCGCTCACCTGGCTAGCCTCGCTCTCGGGAGTTGAGGAGGTGCTGTCGATTTCAGGCGAGATCGACGCTCTGGTGCGCTGCCGCGTGCCAAACCCAGCGGCCTTAACGGCGCTCAATGACAAGATCGGCGCGAATGCCATGATTTCTTCTGTGCTGTCATCGCTTGTTCTGGCGCGGCGCTGTTAAGGGGCTGTCTGTGCCTCGCCTCTTGTAGTGGCTCTGCCCTTGCGCCAGAAGGGGCATAACTGGGGGGGAGACTTATGCTGGAAATTTTTGTGCTCTGTGTCGCGGGCTTTGCCACCGGCGCGCTCAATGCGGTTGCGGGGGGCGGAACATTTATTTCCTTTCCTGCGCTGGTTTGGCTCGGTGTGCCACCGATTATGGCCAATGCCACGGCGACATTGACGGCCATTCCGGGTTATGCGGGGAGCGCTTGGGCGTTTCGCAAGGATATTGCGGCGGAGGGTGCGCTAAGCTTGCCTGTTATGTTGCTGATCTCTGCCCTTGGGGGCCTGACTGGCGCGCTGTTGCTGACGGTGACAAACGAGGAGGTCTTTATGGGCCTCGTGCCTTGGCTTTTGCTCGTGGCAACACTGATATTTGCGGCGGGGCCAAAGCTTCTGGCGCTTTTGAAGGGGGGCGGGCTTGGCACGATTGGCTCTGTGGCTGTTGTCTTGGCCGTTTCGATTTATGGCGGGTATTTTAACGGTGGTCTCGGGATCATGCTTCTGGCGGTGTTCGGCCTCATGGGATTTGCTAATCTGCACGGGATGAACGGGCTGAAGAACCTGATGTCGACGATGATCTCTATCGTTTCAGCGGGCGCGCTTGCTGTGGCGGGGCTGATTGCTTGGAAGAGCGCGATTGTGCTGGCGCTGGCAACGACGGCAGGGGGCTATTTTGGCGCCGCTTATGCGCGTAAGATCACCAATATGAAGCTTTTGCGCGGTGGGATTGTGGCTGTTGGCCTGATCATGACCGTATTGTTTTTTCTGAAGTGAGGATGTGATGAGCCCTGAAGAGATTGCCCAACTGCCCTATCGCCCCTGTGTGGGGGTGATGCTTGTGAACGCCGAGGGCCATGTATTTGTGGGCCAGCGACGCGACCGGGACCAAGACGCATGGCAAATGCCGCAGGGCGGCGTCGATGCTGGAGAAGGCGCGCGCGATGCGGCGTTGCGCGAGCTTTGGGAAGAGACTGGTGTGACGGCAGACAAGGTCTCGGTTGAGAGCGAAACGGCGGGCTGGCTGCCCTATGATTTGCCCCACGACCTTGTGCCGAAGATCTGGAAAGGCCGCTTTCGCGGGCAAGAACAGAAGTGGTTTCTGATGCGATTTCACGGCGCAGACAGCGATGTCAATATTGCGACGGAGCATCCTGAGTTTTCGGAGTGGCGCTGGCTTCCCGCAGATCAGCTTGTCGCAAATATTGTCCCGTTTAAGCGCGAGGTTTATGCCGCGGTGCTTAAGGCGTTTTCAGATCAGATATGATCGTGCCGTTGTTCACCTCTCGCGGGTGAGGCGCGCTCCAGCCGACGCTCCACAAATTTAACCCGGGAAATAGCACGCGACGTGCAAACCTTGTGTTTCGCGTGCCTCTGGTGGGCTTTGGCGGCAGATGTCCTGCGCCTTGGGGCAGCGCTCGGCGAAGGCGCAGCCTTTGGGCGGGTTGATCGGGGAGGGCGGATCTCCTGAGAGCTTCATCGGGCGCACATAGCCTTTTGACTTGCGCCGTGCGAGTGACGGTGCAGCGGCCAGAAGTGCTTGGGTGTAAGGATGTTGTGGGGCTTCAAAGAGGGCTTCAACAGGCCCGTGTTCAACAATCTTACCAAGATACATTACGGCGACATCATCGCAGACATGGCGGACCACGCCGAGGTCGTGGCTGATAAAGAGATAGCTGAGGCCAAGTTCGTCTTTGAGGCGCGCCAGCAGGTTGAGAATTTGGGCTTGGATGGCCACGTCGAGCGCGGACACTGGCTCGTCGCAGACCAGCAGCTTCGGGTTGGTGGAAAGGGCGCGCGCAATGGAAATGCGCTGGCGCTGGCCGCCTGAGAACTGATGGGGAAACAGGTTGAGCTGATCAGGGCGTAGGCCGACGAGCTTAAAGAGCTCGCGTACGCGCGCGTCGCGTTCGGCGGGTATTCCTATTTCCATAAGGTCCATCGGTTCGCGGACGATATCGGCAACCCGCGCGCGCGGGTTGAGTGAACTATACGGGTCTTGAAAGATGAGCTGGATATCGCGGCGGCGTTGGCGCATGTCCTCATCGGATAGCGTCAGCAGATCCTCTCCTTCAAAGAGCACCTGCCCGCCTGCGGCCTCGGTGAGCCGTATAGCAGCCATCGCTGTTGTGGTTTTGCCAGAGCCGCTTTCGCCGACGATTCCCAGAGCGCGGCCCTTGGCAAGCGTGAAGGAGACAGAGCGCACAGCCTCAAGATGCTGGCGCGCGCCGAACAGGCCTTTTTTGCCCAGAGCGAAGCGCACTGTCAGATCATTGGCTTTGAGAAGGACTGTCATATGCGGGCCTCTTCTACGGCGTGGCAGGCGGAGGGGTGATGGCCATGATTGGCAAGAAGGGGCTTCTCGGAAAGGCAACGCGCATCGGCGTGGGCGCAGCGCGCGGCGAAGGCACATCCTGCGCCCAAGAGGTGCAGAGGCGGGACGACACCGGGGATTTCTTTGAGAGCTGTGTCACCTTTGCCAAGTGCGGGAATGCAATCAATCAGCCCGCGCGCGTAAGGATGTTGTGGGGTATCGAGCACGCTGTCGGCGGAGGCTTCTTCGATAACGCGGCCTGCATACATGACGGCGACTCGGTCGGCCATCTCGGAGATAGCGCCCATGTCGTGGGTGATAAGGATGATGGCTGCGCCGAACTCGCGCTGGATTTCATTGAGCAGATCAAAGATTTGGGCTTGTACCGTCACATCGAGCGCTGTTGTCGGCTCGTCGGCTATGAGCACCTTTGGACGGCAAGAGACAGCCATCGCGATCATCACACGCTGACGCATCCCACCCGAAAGCTGATGCGGGTAGTCGCGCGCGCGCTCGGCGGGAGAGGGAATGCCCACCCGGTCAAGCAGGGCCACGGCGTCTTTCATGGCGGTGTCACGGCTGACCTTCTGGTGTAGCATGATGGCCTCGGCTATTTGCGCGCCGACGGTGAAGACGGGGTTGAGCGAGGTCATCGGCTCTTGAAAGATCATCGCTATTTCGGCCCCGCGCAGGGCGCGCAGGCGGGCCTCGGAGGCGGAAGTCAGCTCTTCGCCGTTGAGCGCAATCGACCCCCCTGCAATCCGCCCCGGAGGCGAGGGGATGAGGCCCATGGTGGCGAGGGCTGTGATCGACTTGCCGCAGCCGCTTTCACCGACGACACCGAGCGTTTCGCCTTCATTGACATGCAGGGAGACGCTGTCGAGGGCTGTCACCTCGCCGTAGCGCGTGTTGAATGTGACGCGCAGGTCTTTGATATCAAGAAGAGCGCTCATCCGAGGGCCACGGCGCGTTTGGTCAAGGGCAGGAGCGGGGGTTTTGCACCCCCGCACCCCCGCAGGATATTTTTTGAAAGAAAAAGAGCATGCATGGGCTTAACGCTCCCTCAGCTTTGGATTGAAGGCGTCGTTGAGGCCGTCGCCTATCAGCGAGACAGCGAAGACTGTGAAGAAGATTGCAAGGCCGGGGAAGGTGACTGGCCACCAGGCACCGAGGATATATTCGCGGTTGGCCCCGATCATGAGGCCCCAAGACATGACATTTGGATCGCCGAGGCCCAGAAAGCTGAGCCCTGCTTCAAAGAGGATGGCGACGCCGATTGTGAGTGTCGCGGAGACGATGAGCGGAGGCATGGCGTTGGGCAAGATGACTTTCCAGATGATGCGCTTGTTTTTGGCGCCGATGGCGCGGGCGGCTGTGACGTATTCCAGCTCCTTGATCTTGAGAAACTCGGCGCGGGTGAGGCGGGCTGTCTGCGGCCAGCTGACCACGCCAATGGCCATAGCGATGGTGAAGAGCGAGGGCGAAAAGAGCGTGACCAGCACCATGGCGAAAAGGAGAGCAGGTAGAACCTGAAAGAATTCGGTGATGCGCATCAGGAGATTGTCGACCCAGCCGCCATAAAAGCCCGCCAGCGCACCGAAGGTGATACCGATGATCATGGTGATCATGGCAGCCGTTGCACCGACCGCAAGTGTGGCTCCGCCCCCTGTGAGCAGACCTGCGACGAGGTCGCGGCCGAGATAATCGGTTCCGAGGGGGAACTCGGGTGTTACGCCGGGGCGCTCGTGGGGTGCCCAGACAACATCAAACGCATCACCCGTGTAAAAGAACTGGCCATAGAAGGTGAGCAGGATGATGACTGCGAGGATAAACACCCCGACGAGCGCGGGGATATTGCGGCGGAACATGCGCCAAGCCTCGCGTGCGGGGCTTTCGGCGGTGTAATCGGACATATCGTTTTGATTGGACATATCAGCGACCTCTCAGGCGGGGATCAGCCCAGCGATAGGAGATATCGGTGAGGATATTGGCGACGACGACCATGGCGGAGGCAAAGAAGAGCACTCCCATGATGGTGGGATAGTCACGGCGCAGGATGCTTTCAAAGGCGAGGCGGCCCATGCCCGGCCAGTTGAACACGGTTTCGACCAGCAACGCGCCTGAGATGAGGTTGCCAAACTGCAGACCTGCGACCGTCAGGATGGGCAGGGCTGCGTTGCGCAGGGCATGTTTGAAGAGAACGGAGCGCTCGGGGGAGCCTTTGGCGCGGGCAGTGCGGATGTAGTCGGAGCCGAGCACCTCAAGCATGGAGGCGCGCGAGAGGCGGGCATATTGGGCGAGGTAGATGATCGCCAGTGTAAAGGCGGGCAGCACCAGATGATGCGCCACATCGAGCACCTGCGTAAGAACGGGCGCATCGCGCAGCTTGACCGATTGCATGCCTTCGACGGGGAAGATCGGGATGGCGGAGGCGAAGAGGATGATCAGCATGATGCCAGTCCAGAAGACGGGCACGGCGTAGCCTATGGTTGCGAAGACCGAGACGAAGGCGGACATGACGCCGTTGGGCTTGCGCGCGGCGATGACGCCGAGGAAGACGCCGAGGACGATCGAGATGATCTGCGCTGAGATCACCAGAAGGATCGTTGGGCCAACGCGCGCAGCGATGAGTTTTGAGACAGGCTGGTTGAAAAAGAAGCTTTCACCGAGATTTCCTGTGGCGACGCCTGAAATATAAATCCAGAGCTGGGTCAGGACCGGCTTGTTGAGGCCGTAGTCTTCGCGGATGCTTTCGAGCATCTCCTCGGTCGCACCACCCATTTCGCCTGCAATCACAACAGCAGGATCGCCGGGAGCGAGGCGGATGAGTAAGAAATTGAGAATCACGACACCGAGCATCAGGAGAAGGCCATAGGCAAGGCGGCGTGACAAAAAGGAGAGGCTCATGGGATATCCTAGGTGTTCAGGGTGACAGGGCCGCGCAAGACTGCGGCCCTGCCAAAAAGCCTAGCGCTGGATTACTCGGCCCACTCGACCATATCCATCGGGTGCATTGTGCCCCAGATGCCTTTTGGCGCGTTTTTGAGCTTCTTGCTAAAGGCCGTGTGATAGGGCGTTGCGTTGATCCAGTAGATCGGGAGATCAGCGGCGACGATCTGCTGGAACTCGGCATAGAGCGCGCGGCGTTTGTCCATGTCTAGCTCGACTGCCGCGGCGCCGAGAATTTCGTCGACACGTGCGTTGCTGTAGGACTGGGTGTTGGACCAGATCACGCCTTTGCGGATGTTGGAGCTGAGATACGTGCGGTGAACACCGATCACGGGATCACCCCAGTTGAAGACCACGTCCATCGAGAGTTCGAAGTCATGTCCGCCAACGCGGCCTGCCCATGTGGGGAAGTCGGGAGCGGCGCGCACAGTGAGCTCGATGCCGATCTTTTTGAGCTGGGACTTCAGATATTCGGCGACAGACTGCTGCTGCTCTTTGGGGCCAGGAATATAATCAATCGTCAGTTCCATCCCGTCGCCATAGCCAGCCTCGGCCATGAGCGCGTTGGCTTTGTCCAGATCGGTGTCATAGGCGGGAATGCTGCCATCAAAGAAGGGTGAGCTTTCAATGATCGGGCCACGTTGTGGCTTGGAAACGCCACGGTGCAGGGCCTTTGTGATGAAGTCGCGATCAACCGCATAGGCAATGGCCTGACGTACGCGCACATCGCTGAGCTTTTCGGAGGCTGTGTTGAATGCGAGCCAGTTGATCGGGCCAACGGCAGCGTAGCCTTCGCTGGTGATTTCAAGGGTGTCGACCTTTTCCAGCCGCTTGATTTCCTGACTGCCCGCCATGAAAGGATAGATGTCGGCATCGCCGTTTTCCATCGCGATCAGAAGCGCTGAGGGGTCTTTGATGATGTTAACGATGATTTCGTCAAGCTTTGGGCGGCCCTCGATGAAGAAGTTGGGATTTTTCTTCAATACGATGGCTTCGCCAGCTTTGAATTCTTCCAGCATGAAGGGGCCTGAGCCGATGGGGGCAGAGTTTGCCGGGTGTGATTTTACATCCTGCCCATCGCCGTAGATATGTTTTGGAAGGATCGGCGCAAGGGCGGGGGACATGGCCAGAAGCAGCGCGGGGTGTGGCTGGCTGAGATTGATCACAACCGTGTTGGCGTCGGGCGTGTCGATGCTTGAGACAGGAGCGAACATGGTCTGGAAGGGGTGGTTTTCCTTGATCGTCATGATCGAGAAGGCCACATCTTCGCTTGTGACAGGTTTACTGTCGTGGAAGGTCGCGTTTTTCACCAAGTTGAGCGTCACGGAGAGGCCGTCTTCGGCCACTGTCCAGCTTTCGGCGAGGTAGGGCTGCGGCTCCCAGTTTTCGTCATAGCGCAGGGGCGAGGCAAAAATCTGTGTGGAGGGCACGGCTGTGGCGATGCCTGACTGGACTGCGCCGTTGAGATGGCGGGGCACTTGTGTCGAGGCGATGACCAATGTGCCGCCTTCGGCATAGGCGGGCAGGGCGGAGAGCGACATTGCCGAAACGGCAACAGCACCCAAGAGGCGTGTTGTGAACTTCATTTGAGACTCCCTTGGTTTCTTTTTTATATTGGAAACAGCCTAGCGCGGGCTATCCACTGGTAAAACAGTGTTTTCCTTTGTCTAAGCTCGGTTTTTTGATGTTTTAGGGAGCGGGCGCCAGAAACAGATCGTCAAACGCGCCTTCAGAGGACAAGAGCGAGCAGATTTCCAAGACGGCGTTGACGATGGGCGTATGTCTTGCGTTGCGGGTATAGGCGAGGCCAAAGGCGGGTTCGTCGATCTCTCCGATGAGCGGGCGGCAGACATAGCCGTTTTCGCCTTTTCGGTCGTTGGGCCCGCAGATGTTGAGGATCGAGTACCCGTAGTTTGCCGCCACGAGACCGCGCAGGACCGAGGAACTTTGGGTCGTGTGTACAATGCGCGGGGCGAGGCCTGCTTGCTTGAAGATCGAGGTGAAGTAGGGCTTGGTTGCGGCGAGGTCTAGCATGATCATTGGCAGATCAGCGATATCGGTGAGCGAAAGTTCGGACTTGGCGGCCAGCGGCGAGACTTCGGGCAGCAGTACATAGGGGCGCGCCCGAAACATCGGCTGGAAGAACATCGTATCGGGAATTGTGCGGCGATAGGTTAGGGCGGCGTCTATGACGCCGGTGTTCAGAAAGCCAACAAGACTTTCCATATCGCCTTCGCGCAGTTCAATGCGTATTTCAGGGTGTTGGGCGGTGAGGCGGTTGAGGATGCGGGGCAGCATATAGGGGGCCGTTGGGGCATAGCAGCCCATGCGCAGGCTACCCACTGTTGCGCCTCGGCTTGAGAGCAGGTCGGATTCCAATATGCGAGCATCGGCAAGGAAGGCTCCAATCTTGCTGGCGGCAAGCAGCCCCTCATCGGTGGGGACGATGCCTTTGGCGGGCATCCTGTGAAAGAGTGGGACCCCCATGAGCGCTTCGCTGGCGTCAATCGCCGCCGCAATCGAAGATTGTGAGATGTTCATTTCTCTGGCGGCCTGCACGATTGAGCCTGTGCGCAGGGCGGCATCGACATATCGCAATTGTTTGAGGGTAAAGTGCACGACAGATATCCTCGGAAAAAACGGTGTAAGGGCGATGTTAAATCTATTTTTCCGATTAACAAGCCTGCGTTACTTCTTTGGTCAAAGAGGGAGAGAGTCATGAGCCAGATTACTGTTTTTGCGGCGCGAGAGATTATTACGATGGATCCAAACCGCCCGCGTGCCAGCCATGTTGCCGTGCAAGACGGACATATTCTCGCAGTGGGCGGCAAGGACTGCGCGGCTCAATGGGGTGATGTTGTGTATGACCATAGCCTCAAGGACTCGGTTCTTATGCCCGGATTTGTGGAGGGTCACGCGCATATGATGGCGGGCGCGATGTGGCAGTATGCCTATGCTGGCTACCACGACCGTATCGATCCTGATGGTAAGCTCTGGAAAGGGATGCAGACGATTGACGCCGTGGTGGAGAGCCTGAGCGCGGCGGAAGCGACGCTGCCTGAGGATAAGGCGCTTGTCGGCTGGGGGTTTGATCCGATCTTCCTTCGCTCCGAGCGGCTGAGCCGAAAGCATCTCGACCAGATCAGCGCAACGCGGCCGATTGCGATCATGTTTTCCAACTTCCATCTGATGTGTGTGAACAGCGTTGCGTTGGAAATGGCGGGGTATGATGCGCAGACCAATGTCGAGGGCGTTCTGCGCGGTTCGGACGGCAGCCTGAGCGGTGAGCTTCAGGAGATGGCGGCGATGTTTCCTGTGATGCGTCGTCTTGGCATCGATTTTCGTGGGCTGAGCCAGACCGAGGATGCGATCCGTTCGTATGGGCAGGTTTGTACGCGGGCGGGCGTCACTACAGCGACAGATCTATTTGCCACCATCGAGGCGGATGATCTGGGGACACTTGTGAGTGTTACGGACGAAGCCAGCTTTCCGATCCGGCTTGTGCCAACGCTTGGCGCGATCGGTGGCAGCCCTGAAGAGATCGCGCAGAAAGCGCTGAAGCTTAAGGAGCACAGCCATGAGAAGCTCCGCCTTGGCGCTGTAAAGCTCATGACGGACGGCTCCATTCAGGGCTGGACCGCACGTGTGAAGTGGCCCGGATATGTGGGTGGGCAGCCAAACGGAATCTGGAACACGCCACCTGAAACCATCTTTGCGCTTTGTGAGGAAATGCAGAAGCAGGGCATTCAGATGCATATTCACACAAATGGAGACGAGGCATCCGAAGTCTCTATTGCGGCAATTGAGGCGGCAGGACGCAAGCACCCGTGGCCGAGCGCACGGCATGTTTTGCAGCACTGTCAGATGATGGGGCGTGATCAGTTCCGCAAATGCGCGGATATGGGGATTTGCACCAATATCTTCAGCAATCATATCTGGTATTTTGGCGACCAGCACGCTGAGCTGACCATTGGCGAGGAACGCGCCATGCGCATGGATGCGGCGCGCGCGGCCCTTGATGAAGGCGTGCGCGTGGCGATCCACTCGGATGCACCCGTGACCCCTATGGGCCCCTTGTTTACCGCCTGGTGCGCCGTGGCCCGCGAGACGATGAGCGGGCGCATTCTGGGCGAGGCGCAGCGGATCACCACCGAAGAGGCGCTTTATGCGATTACGCTGGGGGCGGCCTACACGCTCAAGCTGGACCACGAGATCGGCTCTATCGAGGCCGGCAAGCGCGCAGATTTTGCTGTTCTGGGGCAAGATCCGACACAGGCGGCAGCGCTCAAGGATGTTGAGGTGCTCGGCACGGTGCTCGGCGGGGCGTTGCATCTGCTATGAAACGCCTGCCACTCACGGTGATTGCCGGCTATCTGGGCGCGGGTAAGACCACGCTCATCAACCGTTTGCTTGCTGAGCCACACGGGGCGCGCCTGATGGTTCTGGTCAATGATTTTGGAGCGATCAATATTGATGCCGAGCTTTTGGAGAGCGCTGATGAGGACACGCTGACGCTGTCAAACGGCTGTGTCTGCTGCACGATTGGCGGCGATCTGTTTATGGCTATTGGCGATGCGCTCGACCGAGTGCCGCGACCAGATCATCTTGTGATCGAGGCCAGTGGAGTGGCGCAACCTGCGAAGATAGCCAATGCGGCTCTTGCCGAGCGCGAGCTTTTGTATTCAGGGATTGTCACTGTTGTTGATGCGCTCAACTACCCTGAGTTGGCGCGTGACAGTCTTGTGGGGGATCAGGTCAAAACGCAGGTGCGCGAGGCAGACCTTGTTTTGCTGGCCAAGGGCGAAAGCGCGGGGTTGAAGCTTGAGCTTGCGGTGCTTTCAGGTGCGCCCGTGATGGCCCTTGAGGAGGATTTGTCGCTGGCAGAGTTGCTCTTGGAGCGCAGCGAACACGCGGGGCCTTTGGCGGGTGCTTCGGCACATCCAGCCTATCAGAGCTGGTCCTGTGAGGAGGCGCGCGTTTTCGAGCGCGCGCATCTTTTGAATAAACTCGCGGCGCGGCCTCAGGGGGCATATCGCATCAAAGGGCGGCTCAGGGGCGAGAGCGGCGGGCTTGAGCTTCATGTGGTTGGTGGGCAGGTGAGCGTGCGTGACTGCGCACAGCCTAAAGCTGGCCAGATCGTTGCCATAGGCCCCAAGGCGGCGCTCAGTGCCGACGATATCGAGCGCTGGTGGGCGGCCGATGGCTAAGCTTGCTGGGGTGTCACGAGACGGGTGGTTTTTGGGTCTTTTGCAAAAGTGTTGGGACAATGGTTCTAGACCCCCAATTTGGCTTCTCTTTTTATTCGCCAAGCCATATTATATCTTCATATAAAAATAATATTTGAGGATTGAACATGAGCCGTTATTTGGCATTGGCGCTATTTTTAGCAGTTTCAGGATGTGGTACTCTGAGTGGTCTGGGCCATGGAGCCGGGCAGGTCTTTCAGGGGATCGGCAGCGATCTTTCGTCGCTGGGCGATATGTTCCAGAGATAGGTTTGGGCGCTTTGATTTAGGTCTGCCAGCGGGCAGGCATACGGGCTTTTCGCAGATTAACTGTCTTGGCGCGCTTGGCGTCTTCTTGGGTGCGTCGGGTGTCAGGGCAGGGGGTATCAGCGGCATCCCGAGCCTCCTCTTGCTCCAAGGCAAGGCGGAAGGACAGAGCGGCCGTGGCCAGCCAGAAAGGCTGGAGTAGATAGCCGTTAAAAACAATCCAGAGCATAAGTGCGATTTGGGCACCGCGCGTCTCAAACTTTGGCTCTGAAATAGGATAGTTGATCAGATCAGGCGTTTGGCCTGTAAAGGCGCTTTGGGCCAGATGGATCAGTGAGCGAAGACTGACCTCTGGGATGAAAAAGATCACGGTAAATAGGGCAAATCCGCCGAGCACACCAATATAGGAAAGGCGGCTTGTCAGGATTGGCCAGAAGTTGAATCCGATCCCCCAAAAGCCACTGAAGACCCGATCAGAGGGGCCAATGGCATAGGCGGCGGCGGCTGTCGGCACGGCAAAAAGCGCGCCAAGCACCAGAAAAAAGGTGTGTAGAGTAGACTGGCTGCAAGGACAGCGGGAATGCGCCCTTCGTTGAAGAGGGCCATATCGCGGGTGAGGGCGTCAAGCGGCGCAGCAAAAAGATCTGCGAAGTGTGCAGGGCCATATAGGCCGACCAGCATGAATGCGACAAGCGCGCTGGCGAGCAGAGACGACAGCCCACGCATCACACTGATTTTGATCACCTCACTGATCAGATACTCCAGCTTCTGGCGGCGCGCCACGCCGATGAACCCAAGCAAGGAGTGCAAGTTTGTGAGCGTGTTGGCTGTATTTGTGAAGGCAATCGTGAGCGGTACAAAGATGATCATTACAGGCGCCGTAAATGCGGCAAGAATGGCGAGAACCGTCGCCAAAACACCATAAAAGCCGAGGCGAAACTCGAAAAAGAATTTCGACACGATAAGGTGTGGTGTGGCACGGATTGCCAGTATGAAGCTGTATCTTAGAAGGCTCATGCAATGCCTGCCCGTTGTTGTGCGAGCACGATTTAGCTGAAAAATGCGGGTATTTTAGGGCGAAACAAAGTCTTTAGGCTTTGTGTGAAGCTTTGAGGGGGAAATCTGGTGCTGCAGGGGAGGATTGAACTCCCGACCTCGTCATTACCAATGACGCGCTCTACCACTGAGCTACTGCAGCAACGATGTGGCGGGTGATTAGACCCAATTCAGCTTTCACGCAAGGCCAATCTGGACGCTTATGCTCAAGCGCTATAAGAGACCATTATGGAGCCAAAAAACACAAAACCGAAAGCCAAGGGCGAAACTGCCCGTGAAGAGCGCTTGAAGGCGGCTTTAAAGGCCAATATGGCGCGCCGTAAGGCGCAGGCTAAGGCACGCACCGCTGCGCAAAGTGGTGAGAGTGCGACGCGTAAAGATAAAGGGTAGAGCAGATGGATCAGATTATCGTAACAGGCAGTGGCCCCGTAAGTGGGCAGATCCCTATTGCAGGGGCGAAAAATGCTTGTCTTGCCCTGATGCCGGCCACGCTTTTGAGCGAAGAGCCGCTGACGCTGACCAATGCACCACGTCTCTCTGATATTCGCACTATGACTCAGCTTCTGGAAAGCCTTGGTGCAGAGATTTCTGCGCTCTCGGATGGCCAAGTGATTGCTATGTCGTGCCACGGGGAGATTAATACCCGCGCGGACTATGATATTGTGCGCAAAATGCGCGCGTCAAATCTTGTGCTTGGGCCGCTTCTGGCGCGTGAAGGGCACGCTGTTGTCTCGCTTCCTGGTGGTTGTGCGATTGGCGCGCGCCCAATGGACATCCACACCGACGGTTTGGAGAAAATGGGCGCGACGATTGAGCTTAGGGAAGGCTATCTGCACGCCAAGGCGAGCGGCGGGCGTCTCAAAGGCGCGGTTATCGACTTTCCGTTTGCTTCGGTGGGGGCGACCGAGAATATCATGATGGCAGCGACCCTTGCGAAGGGCACAACTGTGATCAACAACGCCGCGCGTGAGCCCGAGATTGTCGATCTTGCGGACTGCTTGCGCAAGATGGGTGCGCAGATTGACGGCGACGGCACAAGCACGATCACTATTGAGGGTGTGGACCGGCTTGGCGGGGCGACCCATCAGGTTGTGACCGACCGGATCGAGCTTGGAACCTATATGCTTGCCCCTGCGATTTGCGGTGGTGAAGTTGAGTGTCTTGGCGGCAAGCTGAGCCTTGTAGAGAGCTTTGTTGCGAAGCTCAACGAGGCGGGCATTGATGTGGAAGAGACGGCCTCGGGCCTCAAAGTGGCGCGCAAGACAGGGCCGATCAAGGCGGTGAATGTGACGACGGAGCCTTTCCCGGGCTTTCCGACCGATTTGCAGGCGCAGATGATGGCATTGCTCTGCACGGCTGAGGGCACATCTGTGCTGGAAGAGAAGATTTTTGAGAACCGCTTTATGCATGCGCCCGAGCTTGAGCGTATGGGGGCGGATATTGAAGTGCATGGCGGCACGGCGACTGTGAAGGGAGTGAAGCGTCTCAAGGGGGCGCCAGTGATGGCGACCGATCTGCGCGCCTCTGTTTCGCTCATTCTGGCGGGCATGGCGGCAGAGGGTGAAACCGTTGTGAATCGTGTTTATCATCTTGATCGCGGCTATGAGCATGTGGTGCGCAAGCTTTCGGGCATCGGCGCAAAAGTCGAGCG
>NZ_JAQWYD010000065.1:0-44654 GCF_029254145.1 Lentibacter sp. | reverse complement strand
ATCATAGGCGTCATGAATGATCTGGAGGGTCCAGTCTCCTGTCCATGGCGCGGCTGTTGCTGTGCTCATGTCAGGGCGCAGGATCATGTCGCGCTCGATAAATCCGTCGTCGCCTGCAGCTTCACCCCAGTCGCCTGTGATGGTCTGGTAAAAGATGCTGTCTGGAAGGTGGAAATACTCCTGCCGCATAAATTTTGTTGCAGGAACAGCCTTGCCGCGGGCGATGCCTGGCAGATCGGAGATGATACACTCGACCTCGTCAAGTTTACGGCCTTCGAGATAGGCTTGGGCGGCTTCGGGAAGTTGGCTTGTCCATTCATCGTTCATGATGTGGCCTCTGCTGTCTGGCGTTTGAGATGCGCGACCATCATATCGCGGAAGATGCCGCGGTTTGTTGTGTATTCAAGTTCGGCTTTTGCCGCGTTCAGAAGCTCGGCTGGCACGGCCCCGCCGCGATGGGCGATCAGCCCCGCGATGACACCTGCGCCAAACTCAGGGTGTGGCTGGATTGTCAGGGTGCTTTCACCGATCATCAGCACGGCGTTTTCACAATGGGCGTTGCCCGCGAGGACTTTGGTGTCAGCAGGCAGGGCGACAACTTGATCTTGGTGCCATGCGTTTACGGCGAGCTTTTTGCCCTCCATATCATAGGTTTGACGACCTACGGCCCATCCACCTGAGAATTTCTCAACCTTGCCACCAAGCGCCTGCGCGATGATCTGGTGACCAAAGCAGATGCCGATCAGGGGCTTTGCTGTGGCGCTGATCGCGCGGATCAGGTCTTCGAGGGGCGGGATCCAGGCGTGGTCTTCATAAGCGCCGTGCTTTGAGCCTGTGATGAGCCACGCATCTGCGGCCTCTGGCCCGCTCGGAAATGCGCCATCAACGACATTGAAAGTTTCAAACGTGAAGCCTTCCCCTGAGAGAAGGCTGCGGAACATAGCGTCATAATCGCCTTCTGTTGCCAGAAGCTCGTCGGGTGCATGCCCCGTTTGCAAAATACCGATTTTCATGTGTCACCTATTTGATCAAACCCAGACTATTGCGGCCTGATGAACCGCGCAAGAGGGGCTTAAACAGTTTCCAGATATGTCATCCAATGGTCTTCGGGCGGGATATCGGCCAGCAGCCGCAGCTCTTGGCGCTTGGTCATCACCAAGTTCTCGATCAACCGAGGATGGAAGATTTGGGCGATCAGTGGATCATTTTCAAAGAGATCAATGGCGTCGTTCCAATTGGTCACAAGCTCGGGGTGCGCGCCTTCATAGGCATTGCCTGTGATCGGGGCAGGGGGTGTCGCCTTGCGCTCGATCCCGTCTATGGCGGCCCCAAGCACAGCGGCGAGGTGAAGGTAGATGTTGGTGTCTCCGCCAGCGATACGGTGCTCGATGCGCCGCCCAGCGGGCGGGCCTGCGGGGATACGGATTGCGGCAGTGCGGTTTTCATAGCCCCAACAAACCGAAATAGGAGCGTGTTCGCCCGGTACGATCCGGTCATAGCTTGGGCCGTGAGGCGCAAACACGAGTGTCGAGGCGCGCATGGCCTCAAGGCAGCCTGCAACCGCATGGCGCAGGGTATCATTTCCTTCCTCTGAGCCGTCATCAAAGACGTTATTGCCGTCAGCATCCACAACCGAGAAATGCACATGGAGGCCTGTGCCAGCGTCGCCTGCGAAGGGCTTTGGCATGAAGGTCGCCGCCATATTGTGCTGGCGCGCGATGCCTTTGACCATGGTCTTGAAAAGCCAAGCGTTGTCAGCGGCTTCCATGGCTTCGCGGTGATTGATATCAATCTCGAACTGGCCTGTTCCGACTTCTGAGATCGCTGTTTGCGCGGGGATATCCATCATATCGCAGGCGCGATAAAGCGAGTTGAAGAAGGGTTCGAAGGCGTCAAGCTCGGCGAGCGAGAGGATATTGGCGCCGACCAGTGCGCGGCCAGTGCGCGGGTTCTTGACCTGCACGGGCGTTTCGCCACTGTCATCGACAAGATAGAATTCCATTTCCGCGGCGGCGCGGACCTCCCAGCCTTTGGCGGTGTAGCGCTCAAGCACGCGTTCAAGCGCGCGGCGCGGGTCGCCCTCAAAGGGGGTCTGGTCTTCTTTGAGCATAGTTGCGGGCATGAGATAGGCGTCATCAGACAACCATGGCATCGGAACAGCGCCGCGGCCTGTGGGCTGCATGTAGCCGTCACGGTCGCCTGTTTCAAAAACCAGTGGGTTGTTGTCGATGTCTGCCCCCCAAATATCGACGTTGAGAACCGAGAGGGGCATACGGACGGCGCCGTTTTCGACTTTGCGCATAAAATCGGCGGGCAGGCGCTTGCCGCGCATCCTTCCGTTGAGGTCGGAGGCCGCGATACGAAGAGAACTTAAGTCGGGTAACATGGGGTCGCCATAATTTGATCAAATCTTTGGGCACGATGCCAGAAGCCCCCTATGTTGCGCAAGGGGTTTGATGAAAAGATCAGAGTTGAGGCGGTTTTGGTGTGGCGACTGCGAGGTAATCTTGGCTCGGCAGGGTGATCAAAGCCTTAAGGCCAAGAGCGTCTTGTGTGGCCGAATCAAGGGTGGAGAGTGCTGTGCTCATCGCGGCGAAGAGTGCCTCTGCATCTTGGGTCAGGCTTGTGATGTAGGGCAGGGCTGGTGTGGGCGCGGTCTGGGCGACGACGCCGAGCGCCGCTCTAAGCGGAGTGTGGCGGGTGAGAAGCCGCCATGTCTGGGCATCAAGGGCTGCAAAATCGGCGCGGCCTTCTGCGACGGCGGCGGCAGACAGAGCGTGACCGCCTGTCTGGATAAGGGGGCCATGGGCGAGGCCGATACTGTCGAGGTGTACTTTGGGCGCAGCCCAGCCCGATTGGGACATTGGCTCGTTAAAGGCAAAGCGCTTGCCTGCAAGGTCTTCGAGCGCGCTGATCCTGTCAGTCCGACGGGCGACAAAGACCGAGTTGTAGTGGCCAGCGGGGCAGTCGGGCAGGCCGAAGTCAGGCGTGGCGACAAGCTGCACATGTCCGTGGAGGCGCGCGCGGTAGGGAAAGCCGCAGGTCTGGGAGAGCAGAAGATCGGGTGATTGCCAGTGATCCCAGAGATCGCCTGTGCGGGTGAGAGCCGCCGGCCCATGGCCGAGCGTGGCGCGGATGGCTTGCCAAAAAAGATCGTTCGCACTGTGAAGCGCGGGCAGATCATACATCGGCAGAGAGGCGATCATGCGCCTGATGCGCGTTGGCGGGCGAGGTTGCTGTCGCGATCAGAGACACCAAGCAGATTTGCAACCATGCGCAGGAGCGCATCTTCGTGCTCGTCGCGTGTTGCATCTGCGAGGACAACGGACCAGAGCGATTGAACGACAGCAATCCGCTCGTCATAGGGCACGGCATCTTTGATGGCACGGGTAAAGCGGACGGTGTCTGGGGCCTCGGCCTCAAGCGTTTCGGCCTCACGGCGCAGGGCTTCTGTTTCGGCGGACGAAAGCGCGTAGCGGCGCGAAATCACCTTGTCGATCTGGGCCTGCTCTACGGCGTCATAGCTAAAGTCGGCGCGGGCCACGCGCACCAGAAGCGCTGTGAGGGCAAGGCGGGCGTCTGCGTCTGATGCTGTACTGTCGCCTGCGCCGAGGAGGCGCTCAAAGAAACCCTTTATCATTGTTGTTCAAAGCCTTCGGACAGGTTTGTGGGGAGCATGGCAAAGCCCAGTGCGAGGCTTGTTTCTTGCAGCACGGTTTCTTCTTCGGGGCGGTCTATCCCGTCAGCATGCATGACCGCGTGTAGCGCGCGTAAGGCATTGAGACGTTTGTCCTCATCGAGGCTGTCGTGAATGAGTTTGGCGAATTTACCCTCGTGCGGAGCCTTGGCCTCCAGCTTCTCGCAGAGGGCGCGCATTTTGGCGGCTTCGACAGGGTTGATCCCGAAGAGTTTGGCGAGGATCTTGTCTATTTTTACAATTTCTTCAACGGCATAGCTTTTGTCAGCCTTTGCCACACGGATCATCAGCGCGCCGAGGGCCATATTGGCGTCAGGCTCGGGCAGCGGGGCCCTCACAGGGGCGGACTTGTGAAAGCGGGAGAGAATACGGTCGATAAATTCCATTTTACCCCTCGTAGCCCTTCACGATCACCATGTCGCCGATGGAGACCTCTTTGCGGATGTCAAAAGCGGCTTGGTAGGCGGGGCTGTCATAGCAGGCAACCGCGGCCTCATAGCTTGGAAACTCGATTACAACTGTGCGGGAGCGGACCGTGCCTTCGCGCACTTCTTGGTCACCGCCGCGTACGATAAAGCGTGCGCCAAACTCGGCGAACGGGGCCGCATTGGCGGCTTTGTATTTCTCGTAAATCCGCGGATCTGACACATCGACATGTGCAACCCAATAAGCTTTGGCCATTTCCCCCCCCCCCTATTTTCAGAGCGCTCAGGCTGCGGCGGATGCGTGCGCGCGTCAAGCCTTGATCGCTCAGACGAGGCGGGATGTCTCAACCGCGGCGCGCACGAAATCAGCGAAGAGCGGATGCGGTGCGAAAGGTTTTGACTTGAGCTCAGGGTGGAACTGCACGCCGATGAACCAGGGGTGGTCTTTCCACTCCACAATCTCGGGGAGGCGACCATCGGGGGACATGCCTGAGAAGGTCAGCCCGCAAGCTTCGAGCTGTTCACGGTATTTCACATCGACTTCGTAGCGGTGGCGGTGACGCTCTTCGATAGCGGTTGTGCCGTAGACTTCGGCAACCTTGGAGCCTTCGGCGAGTGTGGCGTCATAGGCGCCAAGACGCATGGTTCCGCCTTTGTCGTCAGTTTCTTTTCGGGTTACGGTATAGTTGCCCTGAACCCATTCTTTGAGGTGGTAAACCACTGGCTCAAAACGCTTTTTGCCTGCTTCATGGTCAAACTCCTCAGAGCCTGCATCCTTGATTTTGGCCACGTTGCGAGCGGCCTCGATAACGGCCATTTGCATCCCGAGACAGATCCCGAGATAGGGCACTTTGCGCTCGCGGGCGAACTGGGCGGCCTTGATTTTGCCTTCTGTGCCACGCTCGCCGAAGCCGCCAGGCACGAGGATTGCGTGATAGCCTTCAAGGTGGGGGGCGGCGTCGCCTTTATCAAAGACTTCGGCATCGACCCAGTCGACATTGACTTTGACACGGTTGGCCATGCCGCCGTGCATAAGGGCTTCTTTGATCGATTTATAGGCGTCTTCAAGCTGGGTGTATTTGCCCACTATTGCCACGTTCACTTCGCCGTCTATGTTGCTGATGCGCTCTTTCACATCTTCCCAGACTTTGAGCTCTGGCTTGGGCGCAGGGCTGATCTGGAAGGCGTCCAGAACAGCTTGGTCAAGGCCAGCTTGGTGATAGGCCAGCGGGGCCTCATAGATTGACTTCAAGTCATAGGCAGGGATGACCGCCTCGGGGCGCACGTTGCAGAAGAGGGCGATTTTGGCGCGCTCTTTCTCGGGGATGATCTGCTCGGAGCGGCAGACAAGCACATCTGGCTGAAGGCCAATGGAGCGCAGCTCTTTGACGGAGTGTTGGGTTGGTTTGGTTTTCAGCTCACCAGATGCTGCAAGATAGGGCAAAAGGGTTAAGTGCATGAAAATGCACTGACCGCGCGGACGCTCTTGGGAAAACTGACGAATCGCCTCGAAGAATGGCAGGCCTTCGATATCGCCCACTGTGCCGCCGATTTCGCAGAGCATGAAGTCGACTTCATCATCGCCGATTTCGATGAAGTCTTTGATTTCATTGGTGACATGAGGAATGACCTGAATGGTTTTGCCCAGATAATCACCGCGGCGCTCTTTTTCGAGCACGTTGGAATAAACGCGCCCTGAGCTGACCGAGTCAGTCTTGCGCGCGGCAACGCCTGTGAAGCGTTCGTAGTGGCCAAGATCAAGATCGGTTTCGGCACCATCGTCCGTGACGAAGACTTCGCCATGCTCAAAGGGTGACATGGTTCCCGGATCAACATTGAGGTATGGATCGAGCTTGCGCAGGCGCACCGAAAATCCGCGGGCTTGCAGGAGCGCTCCGAGGGCCGCAGAGGCGAGGCCCTTGCCCAACGAGGAAACAACACCACCCGTAATGAAAATGTAACGTGCCATGTGTGTAACTCCCGTGAATGCAGTGCGAAGGACGCTCAAAAATGCTCAGAAACGGTCTGAAAAGACCGCATCATCACGGGATTTGAGCTATAGTAGATTCGGCCCCGCTTGGCAATGGAGACGCAACATAATGTTGCGCTTTTTAACGCAGGGTCAATGTGTAGTGGTTAGTCGGCTGATGGAACGAGCGGTGCATCGTCGCCTTCTGCGGGGGGCAAGAGCGTATCTGTTGTGCTCTGTTCTTCCACGGCTTCGGGCGCGGTCACATCGCTGAGGCGGTCAATGACGGAGCCACCAGCAGATTTTTGCGCCGCGATGATTGTCAGCGAAATAGAGGTACAAATAAAGGCAATCGCAAGGATCCATGTGACTTTGCCAAGGGCTGTCGCAGCTGCGCGCCCTGACACGCCGCCACCGCCGCCGCCCATGCCAAGGCCGCCGCCTTCGGAGCGCTGCATAAGCACAACACCGATGAGGGCCAAAGCCAAAATGAGATGGACGATAAGAACGACGTTTTCCATGAAATGCCCGATGCCTGAGACTGGTCTGGGCGGGTTTTAGGGGAAAGCCCCAAGGCGCGCAACCCGTGTTCTGGACTGTCTGGCCCTGAGACAGATGAATGCGGGCTTAAGCCAGCGTTTGGCTCGGTTAATCCGCGTCTTGGACGGCGAGTCTGGGGGGGGTGAAAAGCGTGCACAATGCGTGCACAACCCGTGCACTGGCCAAATGGGGGCTTTTGTCAGGAAAAATTAATCAATCCAGCGTGCGCTGTCGGGGGGAGATTCATTATTCGTCAACATCATCCATATCGGCCTGTCCCGAGAGCGCGCGGCGCACATGGCTCCAGCTGAGGCCGATCCCGAGCACAACAGAAAGCGCTGTGATGGCGAGCCAGATGTTGAGAGTCGGGTTGTCAAAACTGAGCCAGCCGTAGTCGGACGCGACCCAGAGCAGGGCGGCGACCAGCGCGAGGACCAGACACATACCAAAGAGGCCGATCGAGCGCAGCGTGGCTCTTAGGTAGATAATGTAGCCGACAAGGAGCAGAAGCCCGAAAAGTACGGCCAGAGGCATTTGAGCGCTCCAATTGGCCTCGGCCCAGCGGGCAAAATTATACTGGGTTGGATTGCAAGTCAGGCTCAATAGGCCAAAGGCGGCCAAGACGCGTAAAATGTAACCCATAAAAATGCCCTCGTTTTTTTTAGATTTTGCCACCTTCGAGCAGGCTCTGTAAAGCGCGCCTTGTTTGCGTGAGGGGGGCTTGGAGCAATTAAGGCTTTGGTAGGCTTTGCATGACAGGATGCGCTGAGAACTGTCAGGGAATGATCATGAATATTTATCACTGCGAGATTGACCTGCGTGACAATGCGAAGGCGCTTGTCTTTGCTGTGGCTGTTGAGGCTTGGATGGAGCATTTGCTCAGCCAGAAAGTTATTCTGGGTTGGCGCTTGTGCCGCCGCAAGCTTGGCTTCGGGGCACCGCAGTCACGAGATTTTCTGCTTGAGATCGAAGTCAGGGATATGACCCAGCTTGATCAGGCGTTTCGCTATGCGGAGCAAGCCGACGAGGAGATCGAGCAGCTCTATACCACCATGCATCAGATGGTGGGGGAGTGCGACATCGGGCTCTATCGCCCGTTTTCAGACCCCGAGCGCGCAGAACGCATGGCGCTGATCTGAGGTTTTGCTGGCAAGCCCCTGAACGGGTTTTCGTGAATTAGGTGTTTCGCCCCTTGAAGCAGCGCGATATACGAGCGCGGGTTTGACAGAGAACTCAACACAGAATCTGAGGGGGCCAGTATGGCAAATGTAGTGGTTGTCGGCGCACAATGGGGCGACGAGGGCAAAGGCAAGATTGTGGACTGGCTTTCAGAGCGCGCGGATGTGATTGCGCGCTTTCAGGGCGGGCACAATGCGGGCCATACGCTTGTTATTGATGGCAAAGTTTACAAGCTGCATGCGCTGCCTTCGGGTGTGGTACGCGGCGGTAAGCTGAGCGTGATCGGCAACGGTGTCGTGCTGGACCCTTGGCATCTGATGAATGAGATCGAGACTGTGCGCGCACAGGGCGTTGAGATCAGCCCAGAGACACTGATGATTGCGGAAAACACACCGCTGATCCTGCCGATTCACGGGGAACTTGACCGCGCCCGCGAGGAAGCCGCGAGCAAAGGCACAAAGATCGGGACGACGGGGCGGGGCATTGGCCCATGCTATGAAGATAAAGTCGGCCGTCGCGCGATCCGTGTGGCCGATCTTGCGGATGAGGCCACGCTGATTGCGCGTGTTGACCGCGCGCTTCAGCACCATGACCCGCTGCGCAAAGGCCTTGGTATCGAGCCTGTCGATCGGGAGGCGCTGATCAAGGCGCTGCAAGATATTGCAGGACAGCTTCTGCCCTATGCGGCCCCTGTCTGGAAAGTGCTGAGCGAGAAGCGCAAAGCTGGCAAGCGGATCTTGTTTGAAGGGGCGCAGGGCGCGCTTTTGGATATTGATTTTGGCACATATCCGTTTGTGACAAGCTCCAATGTGATCGCGGGCCAAGCGGCGACGGGCGTTGGCATCGGGCCTGGCTCGATTGATTTTGTGCTTGGAATTGTAAAGGCTTATACCACACGCGTGGGCGAGGGGCCTTTCCCCACAGAGCTTGAGGACGCGGACGGCGAGCGTCTTGGCACGCGTGGCCACGAATTTGGCACAACAACGGGGCGCAAGCGGCGCTGTGGCTGGTTTGACGCGGCTCTGCTGCGCCAGACGTGCGCGACGAGCGGTGTGAACGGGATTGCGCTCACCAAGCTCGATGTTTTGGACGGGTTTGAGACGCTGAAAATCTGTGTGGGCTATGATCTGGACGGTGAACGCCTTGATTATCTGCCATCTGCGGCAGACGCGCAGGCGCGCTGCACACCGATCTATGAGGAAATGAAGGGCTGGTCTGAAAGCACAGAAGGCGCGCGCTCTTGGGCAGATCTGCCTGCGGAGGCGATCAAATATGTCCGCCGTGTGGAAGAGCTGATCGACTGCCCTGTGGCGATGGTCAGCACGAGCCCAGAGCGCGAAGATACGATCCTTGTCACTGACCCGTTTCAGGACTGAGGCGGATGTTTGACAATCTGAGCTTCAAGATGCGGCGCTGGCTTGTTTTGCTGGTGCTGCTGGTCGGGATGCCGCTTTATATTGTGGCTGCTGTGAGCGCGGTTGGCTGGCTGGAAGGCGTGTTCGGGCGGCTGCCTCTCCTTGTCGAGCTGATTGTCTATGTGGGCCTTGGGCTGGCGTGGATCTTTCCGTTCAAGGGCCTCTTCAAAGGGATTGGCAAGCCTGATCCTGACGCCGCTCCGATCAAATGGGATGACGAGGTGTAACCTCTTTGTGAGGCAGGGCGGGCTGTGTTGCTTGGCCTGCCGTTTCTCTTTACCTGTCAGGCAAATGCTTGAAGGAGAGAGACTATGCAGCACGAATCTGTTCAGAATTATTATGGAAAAGTGCTGCAGAGCAGTGCGGACTTGCAGACCAACGCCTGCTGTAGCCCTGAGGACATGCCTGACTATGTAAAGCGGGTGCTCTCCAAGGTGCATGACGAAGTCTTGATGCGCTACTATGGCTGTGGGCTCGTGATGCCCCATGTGCTCAAGGGCGCGCGGGTGCTTGATCTGGGCTGTGGCGCGGGGCGCGATGTCTATGCGCTGGCGCAGCTTGTCGGGCCTGAGGGGCATGTGACGGGTGTTGATATGACTGATGAGCAGCTTGACGTTGCCCGCGCCCATAAAGGCTGGCATGCGGAGCAATTCGGCTATCAAAACACCAGCTTTCACAAGGGTTTCATCGAAAAACTCGATCAGCTGCCTGTTGAGGCAGGGAGTTTTGATGTGATCGTGTCCAACTGTGTGATCAATCTGGCGACCGATAAGGAAGCCGTTTTGCGCGGGGCTTACGGGCTTTTGAAGGCAGGGGGCGAGATGTATTTTTCCGATGTTTATGCCGACCGCCGTGTGCCTGCTGCGATGGCTGCGGATGAAGTATTGTACGGGGAGTGCCTGTCGGGGGCGCTTTATTGGAACGACTTTTTGAGCTTTGCCAAGCGGGCAGGCTTTGACGATCCGCGGCTCGTGACACAGCGCGAGCTGACGATTGAGAATCTTGCCTTGGAGGCGCGGGTTGCGCCGTTGCGGTTTAACTCTTCGACCTACCGGCTGTTTAAACTCGAGGGGCTGGAGCCCGCTTGCGAGGATTATGGGCAGGCGGTGATTTACAAGGGCACGATCGAGACGGCGCCGCACGGGTTTCAACTTGATGATCACCACTACATGGAGGCGGGGAAGGTCTTTGCGGTTTGTGGCAATACATGGAAGATGCTGGCGGAGACGCGCCACGCCGAGCACTTTGAGTTTATCGGCGATTTTTCAAAGCACTATGGCATTTTTGAAGGCTGCGGAGGCGAAAGCCCTTTTGAACGAGATGCGGCAACGGGCGGAGCGTTGAGCTGTTGTTAGATTGAGACCTCAGGGATTGCGCTGCCTGCGGCATCGCCAAGGGGGGCGTGCCAGACCTGCGGTCTGGCACGCCCCTTTTGCCTTCTATGCCCAGCCGGGCGGCCGAGCGCTGGCGTTGTGCGTGCTGGGAGGGCGGAATGGATATTTTTGGAAAGAAAAAGACGGGGTTGATCTCTTGGGCCATCGCCTCTGATCCGCTTGCGGGGCTGTGATGTGGCTGCTAAGGGTTTTTAAACCCGATGAAACCTGTCGGATACTGCAAGAGGCGCCCTGTGACAAAGCTCCCCCCGAGGCTCGATATTCGCAATCTCAAGCGCTCTTTTGAGGGGCGCGTCGTTGTGGATGATGTGTCGCTCACGATTGAACCGGGGCAGGTGACCTGTCTGTTGGGGCCGTCTGGCTGCGGTAAATCGACCACGCTGCGCATGATTGCAGGGGTGGATATGCAGGACAGCGGGCAGATTTATGTTGATGGAGAGCTGATCTGCGACACGGTGTTTCGTATTCCGCCTGAGCGGCGCAACACGGGGCTTATGTTTCAGGATTTTGCGCTGTTTCCGCATTTGAGCGTGGCGGAGAATGTGGCCTTTGGCCTCAGTGGTTCACGAAGTGAGAAGGCGGCGCGGGTGCGTGAGCTTTTGGGACGGGTCGGGCTTGCGCGCTTTGAGGAGAGTTATCCTCACGAGCTTTCAGGCGGGGAGCAGCAGCGCGTTGCTTTGGCGCGGGCGCTGGCGCCACGGCCACGGCTCATGCTGATGGATGAGCCGTTTTCCGGCCTTGATAACCGCCTGCGCGACGAAATCCGCGATGAGACGCTGGATGTGCTTAAACAAGAGGACACCGGCGTTTTGCTTGTGACGCATGAGCCTGATGAGGCGATGCGCATGGCCGACGAGATCGCTTTGATGCGCGCGGGCAAGATTGTGCAACGCGGTGCCCCTTACAATATTTACAATGCGCCGCGTGATAAGGAAGCTGTAGGATTTTTCAGTGATATCAACGTGATCGACGGCGTCGTGCGCGGGGCGCTAACGGATACGCCTTTTGGGCAGTTTCTCGCGCCAGGCGTTCCGGACGGGCAGGCTGTGGAGATTGTCATTCGTCCGCAGCACTTCAAGATTGATTTTGACCGTGATGGGCGCGGCCCTGATCCGACGCCGAGCGACGGCGCTGCGGCGCGGGGCGTTGTGGAGCGCGCACGCTTTATGGGCAATGAGAGCCTCGTCGAATTTCGTATGGATCACGACGGATCCAAGCTGCGCGTGACGGTTCCGAATGTGTTTTTGCCCTCGGTGGGCAAAGCGCTCTGGCTGTCGATCCGCCGTGATCGCTGCTTTGTTTTTCCGAAGGTGGCATGAAGAGGCTCCTGCTTTTGGCGGGGGCAGGTGAAGCCCGAGCTGTGGCTCAAGGGCTCGCAGAGATGGGCGCTGAGGCGGTCGCATCTCTGGAAGGCTCGGGGCGGTTTTTGAGCGATCTGGCGCTGCCCACACGCCACGGCGGCTTTGGTGGCGCAGCAGGGTTTGAGCGCTATCTGGATGAACAAGAGATTGCTGCGGTTCTGGATGTGACCCATCCCTTTGCAGAAGAGATCAGCGCACGCACCGCCGCGCGCTGTGCGGCGCGGGGGCTGCCCTATGCGCTTTTGTGGCGGCCCGCGTGGCAGCCTGAGGCGGGAGACGACTGGGTGGCGCTTGAGAATGAAGCGGAGGCGGCCGCACATATCCCTGCGGGATCGACTGTTTTTGTTGCGACGGGGCGGCGGGGGCTCGCGGGCTTTGCAAATCTGCGTAACTGTGAGGTAATTGCGCGGCGGATTGCTGAGGTGGCGCCTGAGCCCTTTCCTTTTGCTTGCGGGCGCTATCTGGCCAGTGTTGCGCCGTTTAGCGTTGCTGAGGAAGAAGCGCTTTTCCGGCAGCTTGGGGTCGATTGGCTTGTGGTCAAGAACGCAGGTGGGGAGGGCGCGCGGCCCAAGTTGCACGCGGCTCGTAACCTTGGGCTGAAGGTGGGGATGATTGCGCGGCCAGCGCCGCCTGAGGGTGTCACGCTATTGGCGACAGTTGAAGAGGCTTTGGACTGGGCGCGGGCGCATGGATGAGCGGGTGATCCTTGGGGCTGCCTGTGTGGCAGAGGGCGCGGAGTGGCTTGCCGCAAAAGATGCGCGCATGGCTGAGGCTTATGCGCTGACGGGGGCGCTGCCGCTCAGGCTCAAGCCTGAAGGCTTTGGCGAGCTTTTGAGCGCGATTGTGAGCCAGCAGGTGAGCGTGGCCAGCGCGGGCGCAATCTGGGCGCGCTTGGTTGCGGTGGGCTGTGATGCGCCAGAAACGGTTGAGCGCATGAGCGAAGAGGATTTGCGCGCCCTTGGACTGAGCCGCCAGAAGGCCGCTTATGCCAAGGCGCTCGCGCAGGCGCGGATTGATTATGAGGCTTTGCGAGCGGCACCGAGAGAGGATGTGATCAAGACGTTGGTTGCTGTGAAGGGCATTGGGGCTTGGACGGCAGAAATCTATGCGATGTTCAGCCTTGGGCGCGCAGATGTTTTTGCCAGTGGCGATCTTGCGCTGCAGGAGGCCGCACGCGTGCTTTATGGACTAGAGACACGGCCGAAGGAGCGGGAGATGCGCGCGATGGCCGCACAATGGGCGCCTTGGAGGGCGGTTGCGGCGCGCTTGCTCTGGGCCTATTACAAAGACATCAAAGACCGAGAGGGAATCCGATGACACGCGCATTGCAAGCCGGCCGAAGAGAACCAGTTTCAGGGGAGACCCGTTCTGTTGTGGTGTTTTTACACGGCTACGGCGCGAACGGGGCTGACCTTATGGGGCTTGCTGACCCTTTGGGAGAGCATTTGCCTGACACGCTTTTCATTGCTCCTGATGCCCCAGAGGCCTGTGCCGGAGCCCCGATGGGCTTTCAATGGTTTCCGATCCCTTGGATCGATGGCTCCTCGGAGGAAGAATCAGAGCGCGGAATGCGCGCTTCTGCGGATGATCTGAATGCGTTTCTGGACGGTATTCTTGTCGATGAAGATCTGCTGCCCGAGCAGATGGCTTTGGTTGGCTTTAGCCAGGGCACGATGATGGCGCTGCATGTCGCACCGCGCCGCGAGGATGAGCTCGCTGGAGTGGTGGCGTTTTCAGGGCGCTTGCTTGCCCCTGAGACGCTTGAAGACGAGCTTGCAAGCAAGCCGCCGATCCTGCTGATTCATGGCGATCAGGACGATGTTGTGCCGCCCCAGAGCCTGCCTGAAGCGGCAGAGGCACTGCAAAACGCGGGTTTCAAAGAGGTCTATGCGCATATCATGCAGGGTATGGGGCACGGGATTGCGCAGGACGGACTGACTGTGACGCTTGCCTTCCTGCGTGATAAGGCTGGCTTTTAAGTTTCTGATCTTAAATCATATTAAGCCCAAATTAACCCGAGCGTTCGCCGCTCGGGTCTCTTTGTTTACGGGTTTGATTTGTCTCGCTAGCTTTCGGGAGCTGGCGTGTTGGGCCGTGCGGGATGCATGGGCCGCGCGTCAGGCGGAGGGCTGAGCGACATGAGGCAAATATCATATGAGCATACACCCCCCTGAGGTCACCACGGCTGCTGACGTGCTGCATTTGCGCAGCTCTATCACAGCGCTTGTTCAGGAAATCACACGGCTGAAACTCGACTTAACGACCCTGCGGAGCCAGCTGATGGCGGAGCCTGAGGCGCAGGACGGGCGCAAGGTATGTTCGCTGCTGAGCGACATTGCGCAATGGGTCGGGATCGCGATTGAAATGGAGGAAACCTATGAAAAGCAATTCCAAAGCCCCCAGCGAAGCGGCAGTTTCGAGCACGCCCTCGACCTTGACGCTGCGCGGGCTAGCATCGGTGGCAAGCTGGATCGCCTCCGAGCCGCTACAAGTGCAGAGCGCGTTTCTGAGCAGTCTGAATGAGGCTGAGCTTCTGGCGCTGCCCTATCTCTTTGAGTTCTGGGCGTTGCCCCATCAGATCACGCCAGAGGGACGCTGGCGCAATTGGATCATCATGGGCGGGCGCGGCGCTGGCAAGACGCGCGCTGGCGCAGAATGGGTGCGCAGCTGTGTCGAAGGGGCAGGGCCGCGCGACGCGGGACGCTGTGCGCGGATCGCACTTGTGGGGGAGACAGTGGCGCAGGTGCGCGAAGTTATGATTTTTGGCGAGAGCGGGATTTTGGCGTGCTCACCGCCAGACCGCAGGCCAGAATGGCAAGCCAGCCGTGGGCGGCTTCTGTGGCCAAACGGGGCGGTGGCGCAGGTTTTTTCCGCGCATGAGCCAGAGGCCTTACGTGGACCCCAATTTGACGGTGCGTGGGTGGATGAGCTGGCGAAGTGGAAAAAGGCGCGCGAGACCTGGGATATGCTCCAGTTTGGTCTGCGTTTGGGGGAGGATCCACGGGTCTGTATCACCACGACCCCGCGCAACATCGGGCTTCTGAAAGACCTTCTGGAGGCGGAGGGAAGTGTTACAACGCATGCCGAGACCGAAGCTAATAAAGCCAATCTTGCCAGTGGTTTCTTGGCCGCAGTTCAAGCAAGATATGCAGGAACGCGGCTGGGGCGACAAGAGCTTGATGGGGTCTTGATCGAGGAGGCAGAGGGCGCTCTTTGGACGCCTGCGGCGCTTGAGGCTGCGCGCGTACGCGAGCTGCCTGAGATGAGCCGTATCGTGGTGGCGGTGGACCCGCCCGTCAGCGGAACGGAGCGCTCGGACGCCTGTGGAATTGTTGTGGCGGGTGTGGTGGCGCAGGGCCCTCTGCAGGACTGGCTCACCTATATTCTGGAGGATGTGACTGTGCAGGGGGCAAGCCCGATGGCTTGGGCTGAGGCGGCTGTCTCAGCGATGCACCGCTGGAACGCGGAGCGCATGGTGGCTGAGGTGAATCAGGGGGGGGACTTGGTTTAACAGGTGATCCGACAGGTCGACCCCCTGATTTCATTGAAAAAAGTGCATGCCTCTAAAGGCAAGGCAGCCCGCGCAGAGCCGATTGCCGCGCTCTATGAGCAAGGGCGGGTGCATCACTTCACGGGCCTCGGCGCGCAGCCTCGCTTCTGTTGTGTCCGAGCTGTGCGAACGTGCAGGACTGACAGCCTATGATGTGAGTGATCTCAAGGGCATGGTAGAGGGCTATGCCGTGGGGCAGGTCGAGGAGGCACGGGCTTCTTTGCAGCCGCTTATGCTGGCCTACGGCTTTGACGCTGTTGAACGGGATGGAAAACTTGTTTTTCTGATGCGCGACGGGCGACAAGACCATGCTCTGGAGGTCAGCGCTGTGGCGCTGAGCGAGGAACTGGACGCCGATGTAGAGCGGCTGCGCGCTTCGGATGCGGAGTTGATGGGCCGTGTGCGTTTGCGCTTTATCCAGAGCGGTGCTGATTTTGAAACAGTTGCTGAGGAGGCGGTCTTGCCAGATGAGGCCTCGCAGGCTGTGGCGGTTTCGGAGCTGCCGCTTGTGATGCGGCGTGGCGCTGGGCGCCAGATTGTTGAGCGTTGGCTCTCCGAGGCAAGAGTAGCCCGAGACACTCTGCGCTTTGCGCTGCCACCGTCCAAGCTTGATGTCGCGGCGGGCGATGTCTTGCGCTTGCAGTTTGACGGTGTTGAACAGCTTCTGCGAGTCGATCGTGTCGAAATCGGGAAGGAGCAAATGATCGAGGCGGTCCGGATCGAGTCTGAGACATATAACCCTGTAGATTTGGCGGAAGATGCGCCCTTGATGTCTGGATTTATGCCAGCTCTACCTGTCTTTCCGCTGTTTCTTGATTTGCCGCTCATGCCCGGCGATGAAGTGCCTCACGCACTGTATCTTGCGGTGACCGCAGAGCCTTGGCCCGGCTCGGCGGCGCTATACACATCAAGCGACGGGGACAGTTATCAGTTTGACCGGCTGATTGTTGCACGTAGCACTCTGGGTGTGCTGGAAACACCACTCGGGGCCGCTTGCTCGGGGCTGTATGACCGAGGATCACGCGTCAATGTGCGGCTTACATCCGGAAGTTTGGCCTCGGTGACCGAGTTGGCAATGCTGAACGGGGCAAATTTGGCCGCGATCGGAGATGGTAGCCCCGAAAACTGGGAGCTGGTGCAGTTTCAAAACGCTGAGCTGGTGGCTGATAAAACTTATGCGCTTACACGGCTGTTGCGCGGGCAGCTTGGCAGCGATGCGTGGCAGCCGAGTGAGTGGCCTGCGGGGAGTTACTTTGTCTTGCTCGACGGGCGACCCAAGCAAGTGGATTTGCAGGCCTCAGAACGCGGGCTTGAGCGGTTCTATCGTGTGGGCCCCGCGAGCCGAGCCTCTGATGATGCGTCCTATACTGGCGTGTCGCAGGCGTTTGACGGAGTCGGCCTCAGGCCGCTTAGCCCCTGTCATTTGCGCGTGGCTTCAAACAGCGCTGGACATGTTGCCAGCTGGATCAGACGCACACGCGTTGGTGGGGATAGCTGGGAGGCCTTTGATGTCCCGCTTGGAGAGGAAAGCGAACGCTATCTCGTTCGTGTGAGCCATGGAGCGCAGGTGGTGCGCGAGAGTGTCGTGACAGGCCCGACTTGGAGCTACACAGCGGCCGAGGCGGCGGCGGATGGCGCTGGGGGCGGTTTTCAACTTTCTGTTGCGCAACTATCCGCCGTTTATGGTGTGGGTGCTTTCGCACATGTCGATACAAGCCTCTGAAGAGGGGTGTTAGATGTCTTGGAAGCGGTTGGGGGCAACCTTGGCCGCTTCTGTGCGTTTCTGCACATTGGTGTTACAGTGATTTGGGTTTGTCACTCTCGTACGGTTGGCGCTATATTAGGGAGGCAAGCGCAAAGGATACTGTCATGCCGCAGCTCAAAACAAACCTCGCAAAGCTCGATCCTGTTTGGGCACAAATCAGGGGTGAAGCCGAGGAGGCTGTGAAGTCTGAGCCTCTTTTGGGCGGGCTCGTGCATGCGTGTATTCTGCATCACAACTCGATCGAGAAGGCGCTGGCTTATCGTATTTCGACAAAACTTGCCTCAAGCGAGATGTCCGAGCAAATCCTACGAGAGATTTGTGATGAGGCTTATGGCGCGGATGAGGGTCTTGCGATGAGTGCGCGCGCAGATATCGTTGCGGTCTATGATCGCGACCCCGCCTGCCACCGTTTTTTGCAGCCGATCCTATTTTTCAAGGGGTTTCAGGCTGTTCAGGGCTACCGTATTTCAAACTGGCTCTGGCGGGAGGGGCATAAAGACCTCGCTTATTTCTTTCAAATGCGCAGCTCTGAGGCTTTTGGCATAGATATTCACCCCGGAGCCAGGATCGGCAAAGGCATCATGATTGATCATGCACATTCTATTGTCATCGGGGAAACTGCGGTTGTGGGCGACAATGTCTCTATGCTGCATTCCGTGACGCTCGGGGGAACGGGCAAGGAAGAAGAAGACCGCCACCCCAAGATTGGCGACGGAGTCTTGATCGGTGCGGGGGCAAAAGTGCTCGGCAACATTAAGGTGGGCAATTGCTCGCGGATCGCGGCTGGTTCTGTTGTGCTGGAAGATATTCCAGCAAAGAAAACGGTTGCAGGCGTGCCTGCGCGCATCGTGGGCGAAGCAGGCTGTGCGACGCCGTCACATACCATGAACCAAGTAATTGAGCGCGGGTTTAACGACTGATCTGCTGTGATCAAAACAAGTGCCTCTGGCGGACAGGTTTGTTTGTTGGAGTTTCGCCCTCAAACCCTGAGTATATTTAGGGCATTAAGAAAGACAGAAGCGCTCTTGCCGTTTCTTCAGGTGCGGTGTCGGGAAAGAAATGACCACCTGACATCCCATTGCCTGTGACGTTTGAGAACCTGTCTTGCCATGTCGCGAGCACATCATAGGCTCTGGCCATTGGGCCGTCTGCGCCAAAGAGGATGAGCGCGGGTATGTCAAGCTGGCGCCCCAAGTCTGCCTCATCAAGAGCGAAGTCGATCTCGAGCGCTGCGCGATAGTCATTGCACATGGCGGTGATGGTTTCGGGCTTGCGCCAGCTTGCGCGGTAGGCTGAAAGCTGATCGGGGGCAAAATCCGAAAGCACATTAGAACCCCAGCCCGTCAGGCAGCTTTCGAAGTAATGATCTGGATCATGGCTGATCAGAGTTTCGGGGAAGGGCGCAGGCTGGGCGAGAAAAAACCAGTGATAGTAGCCTTTGGCGACCTGTGTTGTAAGTTCACTCAAGAGCAGATGGGTCGGGACGATATCCAGGAGCGCGATTTTTGTGAGCCGTGCTGGGGCATCTAGCGCCATACGGTGGGCTGTGCGCGCGCCGCGGTCATGACCGATGAGGGCGAAGCGTTCGTGACCGAGATGTGCCATAAGCTCCAACATGTCGCGGCCCATTGCGCGGAAAGAGTAAGCAGACACGCCATCAGGCTTTGAGGACTCGCCGTAACCGCGCAGATCGGCTGTCACGACAGTGAAGTGCTTTGCCAGCAATGGTGCGATTGTGCGCCACATCGCGCGGGTCTGGGGGAAGCCGTGCAAGAGAAGGAGCGGCGGGCCGCTGCCTTCTACATTATAGGCGATCTCTGCTTCAGAGGCTGCGAAGCGCCTCATTTTTTGGTCATCTCTTCAAGGACGCGTGCCCAAGAGCGAATGCCTTTATGGAAGCTCTCCATGTCATATTTTTCGTTGGGTGAGTGGATTTGGTCGTCGTCTTTACCAAAGCCGATCAGCATGGCGTCCATGTTGAGGATGTCCTTGAAAAATCCCGCGATCGGGATCGATCCACCACAGCCGACATAGGCGGCGGCATCTGGCCATTCATCAGACAGAGCTTTGCGGGCCTGCTCGAAGGCGGGGTGAGAGACCGACATCTGCGCAGCGGGTGCACCTTTGTCACCCTTATAGCTGACTTTGTAATCGGATGGCACCGAGGCTTCCACATAGGCCTTGAGCGCTGCAACAATCTTGGCTGGGTCTTGCTGACCGACGAGGCGGAAGGTGAATTTGGCATGGGCTTTGGAGGGCAAAACTGTCTTTGACCCATCGCCCGTGTAGCCGCCCCACATGCCGTTGACTTCGCAGGTTGGGCGGGACCAGAGCTTTTCGAGCGGGGTACGGTCGACTTCGCCACCTTGCTCTGTCAGGCCGATGTCGCCGAGGAACTTGGCATGATCAAAGCTGAGCGCCTGCCATTGTGCACGGATTTCGTCGGAGAGCTCGGGTACATCGTCATAAAACCCCTCAAGGGTGATGCGGCCCGTTTCGTCATGAAGACCTGCGATGATGTTTGACATGACGTGCAGTGGGTTGCGTACGAGGCCGCCATACATGCCTGAGTGCAAATCGCGGTCTGGGCCCGTGATTTCAACTTCGATACCTGCAAGGCCGCGCAGCATGGTGATGATCGCGGGGACGCGGCTTTCAAACAGCCCCGTGTCGCAGATGAGAGCGATGTCGGCTGTCAGCTCTTTGGCATTTTCCTTCATGAAGGGAATGAGCGATGGGGAGCCGCTTTCCTCTTCGCCTTCAAAGAAGAAGGTGATCTGACAGGGCAGGGATCCGTTGACTTCGCGCCATGCGCGGCAGGCCTCGACGAAAGTCATAAGCTGGCCTTTGTCATCCGACGAACCGCGTCCGCGGATCACGCGGCCTGCAGGTGTTTCTTCGATGGCGGGATCAAATGGGTCACGATCCCAGAGATTGAGCGGATCCACTGGCTGGACATCGTAATGACCATAAAACAGGATGTGTGGCCCTTCGCCTGCGACATGGCCGACGACCATCGGGTGACCCGGGGTGTCACGCTTTGTGGCCTCAGCGCCAATGCTCTGAAGGTCGGCAACGAGCCAGTCAGCTGCTGTTTGGCAGTGCGCCGCGAAAGCTGGGTCTGTCGAGACAGAAGGAATGCGCAGAAGCTCCAGCAAGCGGTCTGTTGCAGCAGGGAGGTTGTTGTCGATCTGGTCGAGCACGGATTTGAGAGACACGGATTGGACAGACATGGGCGCTCCTTGGCGTGATTTGGATTTAACGCAACCGTAACTCTGGGGATGGCAATGTCCAGTCGCTAAAAGATGTAGCAGAAAAGCTGGTTTTCTTGATCTGGGTCAAATAACAAGCACGCGGCAAAATGTAGCCTGTCGCTCTAGGGTGGCGCTATGTAGAGTTATTCAGTATTGTGAATACGGGAATCTGCTCGCAGACTGCGACCGCAGGAGAAAAAGACCAAAAGGGGATCGCGCGTGGATTATTCTGCCAAGCTCGACGAAGCGCTGAACAAATTGCACGAAGAGGGCCGATACAGGACCTTTATCGACATTGAGCGCAAGCAGGGGCAGTTCCCCCATGCGACATGGCGCAAGCCTGACGGGTCTGAGGCGCCGATCACTGTTTGGTGCGGGAATGACTATCTGGGTATGGGGCAGCATCCTGCTGTTATGGCAGCGATGCATGAGGCTATTGAAGCCACAGGTGCAGGCTCTGGCGGGACACGCAATATCTCTGGTACCACCGTGTATCATAAGCGTCTTGAGGCGGAACTTGCGGATCTTCACGGCAAAGAGGCGGCTCTTGTCTTTACGTCAGCCTATATCGCCAACGACGCGACATTGAGCACTTTGCCAAAGCTTTTTCCTGGTCTGATTATATATTCTGATGCGCTTAACCATGCGTCCATGATCGAAGGTGTGCGCCGCAATGGTGGTGCGAAGCGAATTTTCAAACACAACGATCTTGCTCATTTGCGCGCCAAACTTGAGGCAGATGATCCAGCGGCGCCGAAGCTGATTGCGTTCGAATCGATTTATTCGATGGATGGCGATTTTGGTCCTATCAAAGAGATTTGTGATCTGGCCGATGAATTCGGCGCAATGACCTATATTGACGAAGTGCACGCTGTTGGCATGTACGGCCCCCGCGGCGCTGGTGTGGCCGAGCAGCAAGGCTTGATGAACCGTATAGATATCATCAACGGTACATTGGCGAAGGCCTATGGTGTTATGGGGGGCTATATTGCTGCCTCTGACAAAATGTGTGATGCAATCCGTTCTTATGCGCCGGGCTTTATCTTTACCACATCCTTGCCGCCTGCAATCGCGGCGGGCGCGGCGGCCTCTGTTGCGCATCTGAAGCAGGATCAAAGCTTGCGCGAGAAACATCAGGAACAGGCGGCTAAACTGAAGCTGCGGCTGAAGGGGATGGGGCTGCCCATTATCGACCATGGCAGCCATATTGTGCCTGTGATCGTGGGCGACCCTCTACACACAAAGGCGCTTTCTGATATGCTTTTGGAGAGCTTCGGGATTTATGTCCAGCCAATCAACTTCCCGACAGTGCCCCGCGGCACCGAGCGTTTGCGCTTTACACCGTCTCCCGTACACGGACCACGGGAAATGGATAAACTGGTAAACGCTATGGATGAGTTGTGGGCCCATTGTGCGCTGAATCGCGCCGAATTGGCGGGCTAAACGCACTGTTTCGTGCATTGCTACTTGAGATGTGCTAAAAAACGTACAAATAAAAGGGCAAGCCGCTGCTTTCGCAGCGCGATTCGCTATAAGCGATAGGGGCAGCACGCATGATCAGGCGCAAAAACAAGCGCAGCGATGCAAGTGAGAACGTCGAACCGCGCTGGTTCGATGATTTTCAGCTGCGGCTTGGCGATATCATGCGCGGCGAGCGTGCCACGATGGGCAAATCGCTACTTGATGTCCAGCGCGAACTCCGGATCAAGGCCAGCTATATCGCAGCGATTGAAAATGCTGACCCAGATGCTTTTGACACCCCTGGCTTTATTGCTGGCTACGTGCGCTCCTATGCACGCTATCTTGGCATGGACCCTGACCGTGCTTTTGCAGCCTTTTGTGACGAAAGCGGGTTTGCGACGGCGCATGGGATGTCTGACGCGGCTTCGTCTGTTCGAAAAGAAACACAGCCCAAAAAGCAAAGCAAACGTACAGATCGAGACCCGATGTTTGACGGGGCAACCCCTTTTGCACCAGGGGCTGAATCGATATTCTCTCGCATTGAGCCGGGAGCCGTGGGCTCGCTTCTCGTTTTGGTTGCTTTGGTCGGGGCGCTTGGCTTTGGCGGCTGGACGGTTCTCAACGAGGTGCAGCGCGTTCAGCTTTCGCCTGTAGAAAATACCCCCGATGTTTTGGCCGATCTTGATCCTTTGGCGCAAGCTGGGCAAAATAATGCGCCAGAGCTTGGCGACACTAGCCCAGAGCTGACGGCAGCGGCTGATAGCTTTGATCGTCTCTATCGTCCGCAGGCACTTGATGTGCCTGTGCTCGTGGCACGGGATACGCCGATTGCGACGCTGCGCCCTGACGAGAACGGGACTTTTGCACGCTTACCTAAGGTAAGTACGGAGTCTGGGTTTGAAGCGACCGCTTTGATCACAGAAGGTGTGCGTGTCGTGGCTGCGCGCCCGGCTTGGGTCCGTATTCGAGATGGCGAAGGCACAGAGTTGTTCAGCGGCATTTTGAATGCGGGTGAAACCTTCGATGTTCCACACGAAAGCGGCGAGACGCCGGCGACCATTCGGGTGGGTGAGAGCGGCTCTATTTATTACACCGTCGATGGCAAAACCTATGGGCCGACTGGTCCGCGCGGCGCGATCACCGAAAGTTTCTCATTGGCTTCAGCTGATGTGAGCGCTGCGTTGCCAGAGGCCAATATTGCGCGTGACAGTGATTTGTCAGCGGTGCTTGCGGACCTTGGAGGGACACTTCTTACAGAGACAGCGGCTGTCCCTCAGGTATTTGAACTACAGAAGGGTGTTGTGACAGTTATTGCAACACGTGAAGTTTGGCTTCGTGTGAAGGCGGCGTCAGGAACGATCCTTCATGAAGCTGTGATGCAACCCGGCGATTTTTACACTGTGCCTCAAACAAGTGAACCAGCCACCATTCGTGCGGGGGATGCCGGCGCGGTATACTTTGCCGCAAACGGAAATACCTACGGGCCATATGGTGCACGTGGCGCGGTCGCGGACAATCTACAGCTGACTGCCGAAACATTGACCGCGGAGCTGAGGCAAGCGGACTGGGAGGCGATTGAGCCTTTGGCGCGTGCAGTAGCGCAGATCGACGCGGATGGTGCATTTGGTGTGATGAGCGACTAAGCCACACATTGCACTGGCGCCGCTTTCTCCCTATGTCTCAGCAGTATATGACTTCCTGAGCATGAGGCCCTAATGTCTTTGAACCCCATTCGCCCGTGGCGCAATATTTATCGCCGTAAAAGCCGTCAGATCATGGTGGGCAATGTCCCTGTTGGCGGGGATGCGCCGATCTCGGTTCAAACAATGACCAATACGCTTACGACAGACGCCAAAGCGACGATAGCGCAGGTGCAGGCGGCGGCAGAAGCGGGAGCAGATATTGTACGGGTGTCTGTCCCAGATGAGGACAGTGCCAAAGCGCTCAAGGAAATTGTCCGCGAGAGCCCTGTTCCGATTGTGGCGGATATTCACTTTCACTACAAACGCGGGATTGAAGCTGCGGAAGCTGGCGCTGCCTGTCTGCGTATCAACCCAGGTAACATTGGTGACGAGAAGCGCGTGGCAGAAGTGATCCGCGCTGCGCGAGACCACAATTGCTCGATCCGCATCGGTGTAAATGCTGGTAGCCTTGAAAAGCACCTCTTAGATAAGTACGGAGAGCCTTGCCCTGATGCCATGGTTGAGAGTGGGCTTGATCATATCAAAATCCTTCAAGACCACGACTTTCACGAGTTCAAGATCTCTGTCAAAGCCTCGGATGTCTTTATGGCTGCAGCAGCCTATCAGCAGCTTGCTGATGCTACCGATGCGCCTATTCACCTTGGGATCACAGAAGCTGGTGGGCTGACTTCAGGCACGATTAAATCATCGATTGGTATGGGTAGTCTGCTGTGGATGGGTATTGGGGACACGATCCGTGTGTCTCTCTCGGCTGATCCAATCGAAGAGGTGAAGGTTGGCTATGAGATTTTGAAGTCGCTTGGGCTGCGCCATAGAGGTGTGAACATTATTTCCTGCCCGTCCTGTGCGCGGCAGGGGTTTGATGTGATCAAGACTGTCGAGGCTTTGGAAAAACGGCTAGAGCATATCAAAACACCGATGAGCCTCTCGATTATTGGATGTGTTGTGAACGGTCCAGGTGAGGCCTTGATGACTGATGTCGGCTTTACTGGTGGCGGCGCAGGCGCTGGGACTGGAATGGTCTATATGGCGGGCAAGCAGGATCACAAGCTTGGGAACTATGATATGGTCGACCATATCGTTGATCTCGTTGAGAAGCGTGCTGCGGAGCTCGACGCTACTAGCGAGGCTTAAAGGCCGCTTAAAAACCGCTGTAGGACGGTTGCGGGCATCATGCCGCGTAACATTGTGTCGGGCAGCACATAAAACGGCAAACTGTCGATTTCGAGAGCGGCTTGCAGGCCAGCGTGCCGCTCGACGATCAGGACGTTGATACTCAAGCCTTGTGCTTGGGCTAGGGCGCTGAGCTCTTTTTCGGCGCGTGCACATACTGCACAGTCTGAACTGACAAAGAGCGCTATATCGTGACCAGCAAACAGCGTTGGTCCGTGGAGCCTGATTAAAGCAAGATCTGAGTTGATTTCGTCTGCATAAGGCTGCGGTGTCAGGGCACTCTCTACGATTTCTGGGTGTGCGAGTAAGACGGCGCGCACCTCTTCTCTAAACAAACGGCGCTCCCCATCGGAAAGCGCCGTGAAGTCAGTTTGCGAAGACACAGGTGCTGCGAAAAACGTTAGTGCTGCGCAGAGGCTCTTTTTCATTCGGAGCGAATGTCTTCTGCGATCTCTTGCATTTGGGCAAGTGGCATGTAGCCGCGCAAGATTTGGTTCCCCATCACAAAGGTCGGCGTTCCTGAAATATTGAGGCGCTGCCCAAGAGCGCGGTTTTCAGCAATGACAGCCGTCACCTCGTCGCTCTCCATCTTTGCAAGGATTGCGTCGGGGTCGAGCGAAAGGGAGCTCGCCAAGGCCCTCAATACCGGCTCCTCAACGTCTGATTTCAATTTGATCAATGCATCTGAGACAGCTTTATAGGCCTCATCACCTGCGACCAATTTGGTGGCAACAGCAAAGCGCGAGGAGACAACAGAGGCTTCGCCCAAGATTGGAAATTCCTTAACGATAAATCGAATGTTTCCATCTGCCTCAATGAGCTGGGCGACTTCGTCGTGGGCTTTGCGACAGTAGCCGCAGCGATAGTCGACGAACTCGACCAGTGTCAGACCGCCTTCAAGGTTTCCGCCCACAAAAGAATTGGCATCCTCAAAAAGATCAGCACCGTTCACCTGAACAAGTGAGGCGTCAGCATTGGCTTGCTGCCCTGCCTGACGTTCTTCCAAAACAGCGACGGCTTCCATTATTACTTCTGGGTTTTCCAGAAGGTAGGTGCGAATTTCGTTTTGGAAGGCAGCGCGCTCGGCTGCCGTCATCGCTGCGAGATCAAGCGCTGCAAGTGGGCTTGTTGTAAGGCTTGCCATAAGAGCAAAGGCTGCTGTTGTTTTTGTCATTTTTTTCTCCGTGAATTTATGGCGCTTTCTGAGGCAAAGAGCACATCCTGTGCGCGTTGCCAACCAGGGGAGCCACGTTTGAGCAGGTCAAATGCGCGCTTGGCGTGGATGGTGGCGTCTTTTGGCCGCCCGAGCAGTGCATACCGCTCAGCTGTCAGCAGTGAGGCCATCCCAGCATTGCCCAATTGGGCGTATGCTCCACCAAGATCCCGCAAGACGCGCGCATCGCGCTGCTCAATATTGGCGGAGCGTTCAAGATGGGGCAGGGCGGCTTTGGGATTGCCTGAGACCAGCAGAGCATGTCCATATTGCCCTACGATCAGGGCGTTTCTTGGAGCAAGCGCCACGGCTTTTGCATAGGCGGAGAGGGCAGCATTATATTGGCGCTGCTCCAAGAGTATCTGGCCGTGAAGTTCGTGCAGATATGGATCATTTGGAGCGGCGGCAATCAAGCTCGCCATCGTCTTGAGGGCGTCACTGCCTTTGCCTGACCGATGCCAAGCTATGGCTTTGCGCATTTGTGTAATGTCTTTATGGCCACTGTCACCTGCGCGGCGCAGTGTCCATTTTGGGGCGCGATAAAAAGCGCCAAGCTTTCCCTTGGCGCGGGCAAACCAGTAATTTGCCGTCGGGTTGCTCGCAAACTGGCCTTGGTAAGCTGAGGTGGCTGCTTGCATTGCGCGCAGGCGGTCGCGCGACAACGGATGTGAACGAGCGTATGGATCTTGCCGGCCAGCTACGAGCAAGTCTTGACCAGCAAAGATATCCATCACTTCAACTGAGCCTGCAGGATCAACGCCCGCGCGTGTCAGGTAGCGGATCGCTGACTGATCTGCTGAGGCTTCCTCGGCACGTGTATGGGAGAAGAACGAGCGTTGTGCTGCGCTTTGCATGCCGATCCCGATTGCGACACCAGCCTCGGAGCCACCAGCCGCGCCTGCTGCGGCCGCCAAAGCGAGCCCGAAGGCGGCAAGGCTTTGAGCTGCGCGCGCGTTGGCAGGGCGTCGGGCCAAATGACCGTTGGCGATATGAGCAGCTTCATGCGCAATGACGGACTGAAGCTGTTCTGCCGTTTCGAGTTTGAGCAAAAGCCCTGCGTGAATAAAGATATGTTCGCGGTCAATCACGAAGGCATTGAGTGAGGAGTCATCGACGACAAGAACGGACATGCGCCCGGAGGGTAAGCCTGCCGCATTGAGCACGGGGGTGGCCAGCTGTTTGAGACTCTGTTCGATATCAGGGTCACGCAACAGCGATACGGCCCATGCATGAGATGCAGTCAGAGCCACCATCAGGCATGCGGCCAGCGTTGATTTCAAACTGCGTTGCATTGACCTTACCTGACACCCGCTCCAAAAGCTTGAAGAGAGAATAGGAGAAAAGTTATGCGGAACTCAAGGCGCGGCGCGGTTGATCCCTTTATTGTGATGGACGTCATGGAGGAAGCCCGTGCTGCGGAGGCAGCAGGGCGCTCGATTATCCATATGGAAGTGGGACAGCCCGGAACGGCTGCGCCCAGAGGTGCGCGGGCGCATTTGGCTCAGGCGATGGAAGCCTCGCCGCTTGGGTATTCGGTTGCACTTGGGCTGCCCGAGTTGAGGGCGCGTATTGCCCGGCATTACCATGACAAACATGGTGTGAACTTGTCTCCCGAGCGTGTGATTATCACGTCTGGGTCCTCTGGGGCGTTCATATTGGCCTTCACTGCGCTCTTTGAAGCGGGCGCGCGGGTCGGGCTCGGGGAGCCCGGGTATCCGAGCTATCGCCAGATCCTGAAAGCGCTCGATGTGAAGCCCGTCGGATTGCCGACAAGCGCTGAAAACCGTTTCCAGCCTGTGCCGAGTGACTTTGCTGGGCTTGAACTTGATGGCCTTCTTGTGGCTTCGCCAGCGAACCCTTCCGGCACGATGCTGACACGTGAGGCGATGCAGGCCCTTATTGCTGCATGTGCTGAGAGCGAAACAGCTTTTATTTCGGACGAAATATATCAGGGTATTGAGTATGAAGGCGAGGCTGTCTCGGCACTTGAGCTTACCGATGAGTGCTATGTGATTAACTCATTTTCCAAGTATTTTTCTATGACAGGCTGGCGCATTGGCTGGATGGTTGTACCTGAGGAGCACGTACGTCTGATCGAGAGGCTGGCGCAGAACATGTTTATCTGCGCGCCGCATGCCAGCCAAGTTGCGGCGCTCGCGGCTTTTGGGTGTACTGAAGAGCTTGAGGCGAATTTGGCGGTCTATACGGCCAATCGAGAGTTGATGATTGAAGAGCTCCCCAAGGTGGGCTTGAGCAACTTCGCTCCACCTGACGGGGCGTTTTACATTTATGTAGATGTGAGCCACCTCACCAATGATAGTCGTGCGCTGGCCACTGACATACTCGCAGAAGCTGGTGTTGCCGTGACGCCTGGTATCGATTTTGATCCTGAACGAGGACAAACAACACTACGCTTGTCATATGCGCGTTCAACTGAAGAGATCCGCGAAGGTTTGCTACGGCTGAAAGCGTATTTTGATAGATAGAAGCTTCCCTGAAGGGGGCTTTGGCGCTATGCTCAAGCAAAAGAAATAGGCGGTTATGAGCAGGCTTTTAGCAGTTATTACGGTGGTGTTTGGCCTAATCGGTGGGGTTTCTTGGCTTGTGCCGTCTGCGAGCGCCCAGTCCCTGAGTGGCTTAGCGCGCGTTGATCCGTCACTGAGCGATGCAAGCTTGCAGAGAGGGACCTTGACGCTCAAACTGACGCTCAGTCAGCCCGTACCCTATCGTGTTTATACGTTGGATGAACCACGCCGCCTTGTGCTTGATTTTCGTGAGGTAGATTGGGCTGGGGTTTCTGAAGAGCTTTTTGCCGAAGCCAAAGCGTTGACGGGCGTGCGTTTTGGCGGCTTTCGTCCCGGATGGTCACGCATGGTTGCGGAGCTTGGGGGTGCTTTTACGCTAAGAACAGCAGAGATGAGCCGTGACGACCAGAGGGGAACTGCTGTGCTCACGGTTGTTCTCGATAAATCCGATGAGGAGACGTTTGCAGGCCGCGCAGGTCCGCCCAAGGGCGATGTCTGGCCTGATCCCGTCGCTTCTCTGCCGCGTAAGCAAACGGGACGCGTTCTGGTTGTCCTTGACCCCGGGCATGGCGGCATTGACCCTGGAGCCTCGCGGGACGGCCAAACAGAAAAAGAGCTTATGCTCGCTTTTGCGCGTGAAATAGAGGAAGAACTTAGACGGCTCCCCAATGTCGACGTGCTTTTGACGCGCACGGACGACAGCTTTGTGTCACTTGAGCGCCGCGTGGCTATGGCCCATCAAGCGGAGGCTGATATCTTTATCTCGCTACATGCCGATGCGCTGAGCGAAGGTCATGCGCATGGAGCGACTGTCCACACGTTGGCCGATGACGCCAGTGACGAGGCTTCGGCTCTGTTGGCTGAGCGGCATGATCGGGCAGATATGCTTTCAGGGACAGACCTCACTGGTCAAGATGATGTGGTGGCTGATGTTTTGCTCGATCTTGCGCGACAGGAGACACAGCCAAGGACGGACCGTTTGGCCAAAGCGATTGTCGGCGGTCTCGAGATAAAGGGGGCGCCTCTCAACCGGCGGCCATATCGTGCAGCTGCTTTTTCTGTGCTCAAAGCGGCTGACATTCCTTCGATCTTGCTGGAGATCGGATTTTTGTCGAGTGACCGCGATTTTAAAAATGTTGTCGATCCTTTATGGCGTCGTAAAATGGCCGAAGGGATCCGAGATGGTATTCAAGCCTGGATCCTCGCAGATGAAGCCATCCGTCGCGTGGTCCGTCAATGATCACGCTTGCCAACACGGGGGCGGAACTGGCGAAAACCAGCCCAAATTCACTGTCAGTTGATTTTGACCTCGTCGTGCCTTGGGCGTATAGACAGGGCGCGCGCATCAGGGGAAACACGTGATTAGATTCTTGTTCTCGGCTCTCGGGGGCCTTTTTAGCCTCATCACCCTCGGTCTTATGGCTGTGGCGCTTTCTATTGGTGCGATTTTTTACATTTATGGCCAAGACTTGCCAAGCCATGAGAGCCTCTCACAGTATCAGCCGCCCACTATCAGCCGCATCTATTCGGGTGAGGGGCGCATGCTGGATGAATTCGCGCGCGAACGCCGCCTGTTTACACCAGCCGAAGAAATCCCGCTGCTTGTGAAATATGCGTTTATCAGCGCGGAAGATAAGAATTTCTATGTGCACCAAGGCTACGACACGCGCGGTATCGCGTCAGCTGCGGTTGACGCGATGAAGGGTGGAAGCGTGCGTGGAGCTTCGACCATTACCCAGCAGGTCGTTAAGAATTTTCTACTGTCGGCCGACCGCCAAGCCGAACGTAAGATCAAAGAGATTATCCTTGCTACTCGGCTTGAGGAAACACTGGATAAGGAGCGTATTCTCGAGCTCTACCTAAACGAAATTTTTCTTGGGCAGAACTCTTTTGGGGTGACTGCAGCCGCGCAGGCCTATTTTAACAAAACCTTGAGCGAACTCGCCCCACATGAAGCTGCCACCTTGGCGTCTATGCCAAAGGCTCCCGGGCGTTTTCACCCCGTTCGAAACAAAGAGCGTGTGCTTCAACGGCGAAATTTTGTTCTGAAGGAAATGTTTGAGAACGGCTACATTTCGGAAGCTGTGTACAAATCTGAGCGCGAGCTTCCACTTCGGTCGGTTCAGAACGGCGACTTTGAGCCCTTCAAAGACGGCTTGCCTCCGCGCGACTATTTTACAGATGAAATCCGCCGGCAGCTCTCAAATGATTTCGGTGAAGAAGAGTTTTTCACGGGTGGTATGACGGTGCGCGCAACGATTGATCCTGAGATGCAGGAAGTTGCGGCGGCGGCTCTTCAGCGCCAGCTGGAGCAGTTTGACCGTGGTGTTGGCCGCTGGCGCGGGACTGGCAAAAGCATTTCGGCCCAAAACCTGGGAACTGAGGCGGATTGGCGAGAGGCCTTGGCCGGAACCAACGTGCCGCGAGACATCAGTCTGGAGAGCCATTGGTTCCCCGCCGTTGTGCTTGAAATTGCGGACCAATCCATGCGCATCGGTATCGAAGGCATCAGCGAGACAGAGGCAGAGCCTTTTGTTATCCCACGTAAAGATATTTCATGGTTGCGCGGCGGTTTTGGTGACAGTTTCAAAATTGGAGATGTTGTGCTTGTTCGGCGCATGACAACCGGCGACGAAGGAGCCGGAGACTTTATCCGCTGGACGCTAAGACAGGTACCTGAAGTGCAGGGCGGTTTCATGGCTATGGATGTGAACACAGGCCGCGTGATTGCTATGCAGGGTGGGTTTTCTTACCAGCATTCTGTTTTCAACCGCGCCACACAGGCGAGGCGCCAGCCAGGGTCTTCGTTTAAACCATTTGTATATGCGTCGGCACTTGATAGCGGATATACGCCTGCAACGATTGTTGTGGATGCGCCGATTGAGATCAACACGCCACAAGGCCTTTGGAGGCCGCAAAACGCTTCGAACCGCTACTACGGACCCACTCCGCTGCGCACTGGGATCGAGCAATCGCGAAACCTGATGACCATCCGTCTTGCTCAGGAAGTTGGGATGGACGTGGTAGCTGATTATGCTGAGCGTTTTGGGGTCTATGACGGAATGGGACGCTTTTTGGCGAACTCGCTCGGCTCGGAAGAGACCACGCTCTACAAAATGGTGTCGGCCTATGCCATGTTTGCCAACGGTGGGCAGCGTGTTGAGCCGACATTGATTGACCGCGTTCAAGACCGATATGGCAAGACCGTCTATAGACACGATGACCGAGTGTGTACGGACTGTGTCAACCCAACGTTGCCACGCTCTGAAGCGCCTGTAATTGTAAACAACCGTGAGCGCGTCATGAACGCTGTGACAGCGTATCAGCTCACATCCATGATGACAGGAGTTGTGTCTCGCGGAACGGCGAGCAAATCGGTGAACCTGGGTGTGCCTGTTGCGGGTAAAACCGGTACAACCAATGATGCCAAAGATGTTTGGTTCATCGGCTTCACAAACAATATCGTGGCGGGCTGTTACATTGGTTTTGATAATCCGCGCTCGATGGGCAGCGGCGCGTCAGGTGGTGGGATGTGTGGCCCAGTTTTCCAGAGATTCATGAGTTCTGCGATCAAGAAGTATGGGGCGGGTAAATTCCGTGCGCCGAAAGAATGCGAATTCATTAAAATCGACCGTTTTACGGGTGCGCGTTTGTCAGAGAGCGCTGAAGGCGATCATGTTGTTATCGAATGCTTCCGCGAGGGTGAGCAGATCGACTTCGGGATCACCTTTGATGGTGGTTTCGCGATGGGAGCTAATCTGCCTCTCGTTCGCGAAACAGGTGCGGCTAAGCAAGTCACGACCTCAACGGGCAAAAAAGCCGTTGTTGGACCCAAAGCTGGCTTTGGAACGCTCAGCTCGGGCGGACTTTATTAAACAGGCGGGCGTCTGAGCCTGCGCTTGCCGCTGGCTCGGGGCTGCGCTATCAGTCCCTGAAACGTGATCCAAGGAAGACCCATGCGCGCAGAAATTCAGGGCATTGTTGCCGAAGTCGAAAAGTCATTGGTGCTTTTGGCACAGCGGATGGATCGTGAGACTGCGCCACACAGGCTTGAAGAGTTTAACGCTCGCGTGGAAGACCCAACTCTTTGGGACAATCCAGAGAACGCTCAGAAGCTCATGCGCGAGCGGCAGGCGCTTGTTGATGCGATGGAAAGCTATGATACGATTGCTGGAGATCTGTCCGACAACATCGAGTTGATCGAATTGGGCGAAATGGAGGGCGATGCCGAGGTGATAAAAGAGGCTGAAGAGGCTCTGAAATCACTCAAGAAAAAGGCGGCCGAAAAAGAACTTGAGGCGCTGTTGGATGGTGAGGCTGATGCCAATGACACCTTCCTGGAGATTAATTCCGGTGCAGGGGGCACGGAGAGCTGCGATTGGGCTTCAATGCTTGCGCGAATGTATGTGCGTTGGGCCGAGAAGAAGGGCTATAAAGTCGAACTCCAAGCCGAGAGCGCGGGAGAAGAGGCTGGCATAAAATCGGCGACATATAAGATTTCTGGGCACAATGCCTATGGCTGGCTCAAGTCAGAGAGCGGCGTGCACCGTCTCGTGCGGATTAGTCCATTTGACAGCGCCGCCAAGCGCCACACCTCCTTTACATCAGTTGGTGTTTACCCTGTTGTCGATGACAATATCGAAATTGAAGTCAACCCAGCCGATATCCGTATCGACACCTACCGCTCGTCTGGGGCAGGCGGGCAGCACGTAAACACGACTGACTCTGCTGTGCGTATCACCCACGCACCGACAGGTATTGTTGTGACCAGCTCGGAGAAATCCCAACACCAAAACCGCGATATCGCGATGAAAGCGCTCAAATCACGCCTTTACCAAATGGAGCTTGATCGCCGCAACGCTGCTGTGAACGAAATGCATGAGAACAAAGGTGATGCGGGGTGGGGAAACCAAATCCGCTCATACGTCCTGCAACCCTACCAGATGGTCAAAGATCTGCGCACCAATTTTGAAACGTCTGATACCAAAGGGGTTTTGGACGGTGATCTTGACGGCTTGATGGCCGCAACGCTGGCGATGGATGTTGCAGGTAAGTCTCGTTCAGAAGCTCAGGGCGACTTTTAACAAGAGGCTTGCTTAAACAGCGCTCGCTGTTGCTCTCCAAAGTATCATGCCGAACCCAGTACACAGCCTGTCTTGTGCGAGCTTCTAACTGACCTGAAGTGAATGCTTTAGTGCCTTAGAAGCTTTCGTCTGATTGTATCTTGCGCTCCGCTCCAACCCGCGCCAGCATAAACCATGCGCGAGAAGGACACGGCGATGAATGATATCACAAATATGACAGCCCTTGATCAGTCACAGGCCATTGCTGAGGGACAGCTAAGCGCTGCTGAACTGATGGAAGCGACACTTTCTCAGGTCGCCAGGGTCAACCCTCAGGTCAATGCCATTGTGTCCTTACGCGATGCTGATGAACTGATGGCTGAGGCTCGCGTGATGGATGAGACGCCTCGTAAGGGCTGGCTTCATGGTATCCCATTGGCCGTGAAAGACCTTGCCAATGCCGAAGGGCTACCCACCTCGATGGGAAACCCAATGTTCGCAAACTCTATTGCACCCAAAGATGACCTCGTGGTTGCGCGCATGCGTGCTGCCGGCGCTATTATTATCGGGAAGACCAATACACCAGAATGGGGCCTTGGGTCACACACGTTCAACCCTGTTCATGGCGCCACGCGGAATCCCTATGATCTGTCACGGAGCGCAGGCGGCTCTTCTGGCGGGGCTGCAGCGGCGCTTGCCGCGCGGATGCTCTCGGTTGCAGATGGGTCTGACATGATGGGTAGCCTGCGCAACCCTGGGGCTTGGAATAACGTCTATGGTTTCCGCCCGACATATGGGCGTGTGCCTTCCGAGCCTGTTGGAGACAATTTTTTACACCAACTTGCAACATTGGGTCCAATGGCGCGAACGCCGCGTGACATGGCGGCGCTCCTTGATACACAAGCTGGTGCTGATCCGCGTCAACCACATGGGGCTTCATACGACTTGACGCTGCCGAGCATCGATGCGCCTGTCAAAGGGCGCCGCATTGGCTGGCTTGGCGACTGGGGTGGAGCCTTTCCAATGGAAGCGGGGCTTATGTCTCATTCCGAAGAAGCTATCCCCCAGCTTGAGGCTCTTGGCATCATAGCGGAGCCTGTTGCCCCGCCGTTTTCAGCTGACGCGATCTGGGAGAGTTGGACAACTTTGCGGTCTTGGGCGATCGCAGGAGGGCTGTCTGTTTTTTACAATGATGCCTCCAAGCGCGACCAGCTCAAGCCTGAGGCGATCTGGGAGATCGAACGTGGGCTTTCTTTCTCAGCTATGGACGTACATCGTGCTTCAGTGCTGCGCTCGGACTGGTTTAAGATTTGCTCAACGCTTTTTGAGCAATACGACGCGCTCGTCTTGCCGACCACCCAGCTATATCCATTCCCTGTCGAGTGGACCTATCCTAACGAGGTAGGAGGGCAGGCGATGGACACCTACCACCGTTGGATGCATATCGTTACGCCTGTCGGCCTGATTGGCTTGCCCTGTATCAACATTCCTCTCGATATGGGAGCAAACGGGCTACCTGCGGGGCTCTCCCTCTTCGGTCCGCGTGATAGTGATGCTGCGCTCATGCAGCTTGGCCAAGCTTGGCACAAAGCTTATCACTACTCGCTTTCACGCGCGCCACTTTCTTGATCTAGGAGATAAGTGTCTGACGCGAGATTGTTTGGTTAAAAGCTGACTGAAACAAACATCTTTGGGATTGTCAGCTTTGCGTCTTATGCTGGATCAACGCAGGCGGGGAGGGCCTTATGATCATCAAAGAGCAAGGCGCGCCAGAACTGGGGCAAGTTACATTTTCCGACATAAAAGCAGCCATTTACAAAGGCTGGTGTGATATGCGGCGGGCTCCAGCATACGGAGTTATCGTCGCGAGTATCTGTGTGGCCTTCGGATTTTTGCTGGGCTGGATCACTATGGCGACTGGCAAAAGCTATTGGCTTGTATTCGCGGCTGTCGGGTTTCCGCTCTTTGGCCCGTTTACCGCGGTTGCGCTCTATGAGGTAAGCCATCGCCTAGACTATGGGCTACCTCTCGTTTTCTCAGAGATATTCGGAGTTGTGCGGCACCAGGCTGCCCGCCAACTGCCTTCCCTTTGTGTGATTATTTTGATGGTTTTCTTATTCTGGTTCTTTATCGCTCACATGATCTTTGCTTTGTTTTTAGGGCTTTCCACGATGACAAATGTGTCGAGCTCTTTGGAAGTTTATTTCACTGCTGATGGCCTGACGATGCTTGCTGTGGGTACCGCAGTGGGAGGGCTTTTTGCACTGCTTTTGTTTATGATCACAGTTTTCGCCATGCCAATGTTGCTGGACCGTGAAGTTGATTTTGTGACCGCTATGATTGCTAGCTTTATTGCGGTCAAAAGCAATTTGGTACTGATGGTGCTTTGGGGCGCATTCATTGCGATTTGCACGTTTGCGGCCATGGTGCCTGCTTTCCTAGGCCTCTATCTGGTCTTGCCTCTCTTTGGCCATGCCAGTTGGCATCTGTACCGTGCATCCGAAGCGCGGGCCTAGCGAAACGGGTGCCCCGCTCTCATCAGGCGGGAATGATAGCCTGGTAATTCCTCGGCTGTGCAAAAACCTGCGGTGCGCGTGATTTTAAGAGCTTCTCGCCAACCACCTTGGATATGTTCGACGACAAAGCGAACCACGCGCTGGCTGGTAATGCTTTCGGTGACAGTTCTGGTGGCATAGCCTTCCCAGAAATTATTGTGAAAAGACGGTACGCGCGCAAGGTAACTGAACGAACATGTTGTCGCGCCACGGCGCGCGGCCAATATGACAAGACCTTGTTCTTGCTTAAGGGTGATGCCGCGAAATTCACGATTGTAGGAACTGATTGAAAGACCTTGATCATTCATAGCTTCGGGCAACTCGAACCCTCTAACAAAGGCCCGTCCGTCTGTGCGAAAAACGTAAAAGGTTCCTATAACGAAACGATTGTCTTCCACAAAGCTGGGGCGACTGAAGCGGTAGAATCCACTTGGAAATTCATCCAAGGACACAGGATCAGTTGTTTTGCCAAGGAAATTTATTACTGCAGGGTGATGGAAAAGAACGTCATGCTCCTCGCGGGCTTTATCGACGGGTTCCAAGAGAATACGCGCATCAACTTCAAAAAAAAGTGCATATTTTATGTAAGACGTCGGGGCGTGGAAAGCTCTCGGCCGCTAGGTAGCGGTTAAATTGCGTGCGGTTTATGCCGAGTTCTCTGCATAGGCTCGCAACTGAAGGGTAGCGCGCTGTCAGCTTTTTGAGATTGTCGCCGAACACACCTCGTAGTTGAACGGGATCAATGGGGTTTTGGGGCACGCGTGATTTGGACACAAACATCAACTCTTGAGATACTAACACTGTCCGAATCTAATCTTACGCGGGATTGACCTAAATGGTAACAAGAACTGCATGATTTTCGATGCGATTACGCGTCGTCATTGACGCTAATCAGCGTCGGGCGCCTCCGAATGAGTCACAATTTTGAAGAGTGCGACACTCATTTCAGAGTTTCACTTCGCGGAATATTTTCTAAAAATTGTGTTAACAGGATGTGTTGTCAAAGATTGGGTTTTTGGATGTATGGCGTTGTTCTTTGGAGTGATCCGGACGAACAAAAAGCTGTGATCTGGTGCGAAGATCATGGCGATCTAGCTTTCTATGGAGGCTGCGTCTCTTCCGTATTCGATGGTCCTGTTTTGGACGCTGGAGATCTTGTCCATTTCCAAGTTTTGGAGGGTGACACAATGCGCTTGGCGCGCAATCCAGAACTTATTTCTGAACAACACGCTCCAGCTATCGCCGAACGTTTGAAGGCAGCGCTTGAACCCACATCAAAAAAACCTTCACCTTCAATGCTTCCAAGTTCGTAAGCCCTGAAGGTAACTGTTTCAAATGTTGTTCCGTTTCCAATATTGCGAACAGCCTAGAACTGCACTTTACTGAGATAAGGGATTAGCCTGCGATTTTACCCCGTGCGAGCGCTGCGACACCGGTTCTGGCCACTTCACTTAGGCCAAGCGGGCGCATCAGTTCGCTAAAGGCGTCGATTTTCTCTGGTGTACCTGTAATTTCAAAAACAAAGCTCTCAAGCGTGCTATCTACGACATTGGCTCGGAAAATGTCGGCCAGCCTCATCGCTTCAACGCGGCGATCTCCGGTACCTTCAACTTTCAGCAATGCAAGCTCACGCTCAACTGACGCGCCTTCCACTGTTAGGTCATGCACCTCGTGGACAGGCACTATCCGTCCCAGTTGCGCTTTGATTTGTTCAATCACTTGAGGCGTACCTGTTGTGACGATGGTGATACGCGAGCGGTGACCTGCGTGATCAATTTCAGCGACGGTCAGGCTTTCGATATTGTAGCCTCGCCCTGAGAACAGACCGATTACGCGCGCCAGCACTCCAGCTTCGTTGTCCACCACGACCGCGAGAGTATGCGTTTCAACGTGGTCGCTAAAAGTTGGGCGCAGGTTGTAAGCGGAGTGCTTGTTAGAGCCTTTTTTGATTTTGAGAGCAGACATTGTGCTTCCTTCCTTCTCTACACTGTTCGGCGGCTCAAACGAGCACTGCGCCACTTGTGCCGATTGCATCTTTGGTGCTTGATTCACCGAGCAACATCTTGTTGTGAGGCTCTCCTGACGGGATCATCGGGAAGCAGTTTTCGTGCTTCTCAACGAGGCAGTCCAAAATAACGGGACCGTCATAGGCTATCATTTCTTTGATGGCTTCATCCAGATCAGCGGGATCGTCCACACGGATGCCCTTTGCGCCAAAAGCTTCTGCCAACTTAACAAAGTCGGGGAGGGCTTCACTCCAAGAGTGCGAATAGCGCTCACCATGCAGCAATTCTTGCCACTGACGGACCATACCGAGGCGTTCATTGTTGAGAATGAATTGCTTGACGGGCAGGCGGAACTGAATTGCTGTGCCCATTTCTTGCATATTCATCAGCCAGCTTGCTTCACCAGCTACGTTAATTACCAAGCTGTCAGGATGCGCCATTTGGACACCGATTGACGCAGGGAAGCCATAACCCATCGTCCCGAGGCCACCTGATGTCATCCAGCGGTTTGGATCTTCAAAGCCAAGGTATTGGGCGGCCCACATTTGGTGTTGGCCAACTTCCGTACAGATGTAACGGTCATGATCCTTGGTCAGGGCTTCAAGGCGCGCAAGGGCCTGCTGAGGCTTGATGATCGAGCCTTTTTGCTCGAACTTAAGGCAGTCAACATTGCGCCAGTTTTCGATCTTAGACCACCATTTCTCAAGTGCAGGGCGGTTGGTTTTGCGGCCGCGCGCCTTCCACACTTTGAGAACATCTTCAAGCACATGGCCGACATCACCAACAATAGGGATGTCTACACGTATAACCTTATTGATCGATGACGGATCAATGTCGATATGTGCCTTTTGAGAATTGGGGCTGAAGGCGTCGAGGCGGCCTGTGATGCGGTCGTCAAATCGCGCGCCAATGTTGATCATCAAGTCACAGCCGTGCATTGCCATATTGGCTTCATAGAGCCCATGCATTCCGAGCATACCGAGCCATTTTTCGCCCGAAGCTGGATAGGCGCCGAGGCCCATGAGGGTGGAGGTGATTGGAAAGCCAGTGGCTTCCACGAGCTCACGCAAGAGTTGGCTGGCTGCTGGGCCCGAGTTGATAACGCCGCCACCTGTATAAAATATTGGCTTTTCAGCCTTTTCGATTGCGTCAACAAGTTCCTCGATGGATGCCATGTCGCCTTTTACAGGCGGTTGATAGCGGCTTACTTTGACTTTCTGCTTGGGTGTGTAGTCTGCCGAAGCAAATTGAACATCTTTGGGGATATCAATCAGAACTGGGCCCGGTCGGCCTGACGTAGCAACATGGAACGCCTCGTGGATTGTTGCTGAAAGGGAGGCCGTATCTTGGACCAACCAATTGTGTTTTGTACAGGGTCGAGTAATGCCAACCGTATCGGCTTCTTGGAATGCGTCGGTCCCTATCATAAAGGTCGGAACTTGTCCTGTCAGGACAACGATCGGAATTGAATCAAGTAGGGCGTCCGTCAGTCCGGTTACGGCGTTGGTAGCGCCTGGGCCTGATGTTACAAGAACAACACCTGGTTTGCCTGTCGAGCGGGCATATCCCTCTGCGGCATGTACAGCGCCTTGCTCGTGGCGCACGAGAACATGGCGAATGCCGTTTTGTTGGAACACCTCGTCATAAATGGGAAGCACAGCTCCACCAGGGTAGCCGAAGATAACCTCCACGCCCTGATCTTTCAGGCATTCTACGATCATTTTTGCGCCGGTCATTTGACGTGTCATATACAAGCTCCATTCCAACTTCGTTTTACGCATAAAAAAACCCCCGATTTTCGGGGGCGCATGGGGTTACCTAAGGGTTTCCGTTACCGGCCCATGCGCCTTTTTCTCACGATGACCACTAGCTCTACCATGCTGGGTGCCTTTTTGCTGCGTTTGCGAGACATTAGAAGTGCCTGCTAGGGGCGTCAACCGCCAAAACCTGAATAATCGAACTCTGGAGCCATGTTTTTTGTTCAAAAGTTGCGCCGCGGGCAATATTTTGGACAGAAAATCTAAAAAAGGGGCGTGATCTTGGGATTCGGCCATAACAGTTGCGAACTCAATCGCACGCTACCAGCCGCAAACCTGCGTGGTTTACTGGTACTTGGGATATCAGCTTTGGGGCTGTCTGGCCGAGGGCTGAGAAAAATGATGAATAAGGGCTCAAAGACCTTGGGGCAGGGTTAAGGTTTGATCCTGTGGGCTGGCAAGTCAGGGAGTGATATGTTTGCCACCTGCTCTGCGATCGGTGCAGTCGACAGTGGGTGCGTTTCGGCTTCATGACGGGCGATATTGCCAATCGGTGTCCATTCGGTATGTTTGTATATCTGAAGCGCTGAAAATTTGGCTTTGTAGTCCATTTTCGGGCTGCCGGGGACCCAATAGCCAAGATACACATACGATAAATCGCCTGAACGAGCGATTTCGACATGGTCAAGGATGATGAATGTCCCAAGAGAACTACTCTCATAATCAGGGTCAAAAAACGAGTAGACCATTGAAAGCCCGTCTTGCAGGACATCTGTGAGGCAGACTGCAACGAGAGTCTTGGTTGTTGTGTCTATGTATTCAATCACACGCGAGCGAATAGGCGTTTCTTCGATCATCGCGGCGAACTCGAACACGTCCATATCGGCCATTCCACCATCTGCGTGGCGGCTGTCCAGATAGCGACGGAAGAGATCATATTGCTCTTCTGTGGCCCATGGCGAGGTGACTCTGCGCTCAAGATGCGTGTTCTTTTTTAGGACACGTTTTTGGCTTTTGCTTGGCTTGAAGTCAGTCGCAATAATTCGGGCTGATAAGCACGCAGCACAATCTGCGCAAGACGGGCGGTACAACACATTCTGGGAGCGGCGAAAACCTTGTTGGGATAAACCATCATTAAGCTGCTGTGCGTTCTCGCCCTGAAGCGATGTGAACAGCTTGCGCTCCATCCGCCCCGCGAGATACGGGCACGGCTGTGGCGCTGTCACGTAGAATTGGGGCGCAAGCGGCAAGGTGTGTCGCATTTACCAATGTCCTGTCTGATTTCGACAAACGATAACGACGAGTTGAAAATTCTCCAACAATTAAATCAGGTTAACCTTAATTTGCAAGCCAGAGCCAGAAAGAAACAATCAAAGATGATGACCGAAAGTACAAAAGGTGTATTGGCGATGGTCATAGCCTGCCTGATTTGGGGGTTCTCAGCTCTATATTACAAGGTCTTGGCGCATATTCCACCTATTGAAATTTTAGCACATCGGACAATCTGGTCGTTTGTTCTCTTTGCTATTCTCTTGTTGGCGCAAGGGCGCTTGTCGGCATTGTTTACGCTTCTGTCGACCCGTAACGGCGTCCTTGTGGTTGGATTGTCGGCGATCATGATTTCCACAAATTGGTTCGCCTTTATTTTCTCGATACAGGCTGGCTACGCGGTCGAGGCGGCTATGGGGTATTATATTTTCCCGTTGGTTGCCGTGCTTCTGGGGCGTCTCGTCTTTGGAGAGAAATTACAATCTACGCAATGGGCCGCTGTCGGGTTGGCCGCACTGGGAGTTGTTACTCTTACTTATGGTTTAGGAGTTGCGCCATGGATTTCGCTTTTGGTGGCGGGGAGCTTTGGGATTTATGGCGTTTTAAAAAAGCGCCTGTTAGTGGGGCCAGTTGTCTCCGTTACTGCAGAGGTCGCTCTCTTGTTCCCGATCGCATTAGGCGTTCTCGCTTTTGTTCATTCAAAAGGTGAGGGGCATTTTGGAACCGCAGCTTGGGAAAATGGGATGCTTATTTTTTCAGGTGTGCTGACAGCGGCTCCGCTGATGCTGTTTTCATATGCGACGCATCGCAACAGGCTTTCTACGGTCGGGTTGTTGCAATACATCAACCCGACTGCGCAATTTTTTTGTGCGGTGGTGATTTTTGGGGAGCCCTTTGGACTGTGGCATGGGATTGCCTTTGGCCTGATTTGGCTCGCCCTAACACTATATTCTGCTTCCAGCCTTCTTCAGGACAGAGCGCCGCGTAGATAGTCGGCGGTTTCATCGACGCTCATGCAGACCGTAAAAAGAGTTTTTAGGCTCGGGTCGGCAAAGCCTTCAGCAATGATATGATCCATCAGGGCGATCAGTGGGGCCCAATAGTTTTCGACATTTAGCAGTACGATCGGCTTTGAATGAAGCTCAAGTTGGCCCCAAGTTAAGACTTCAAAGAACTCATCAAGCGATCCCGCTCCACCTGGCAGGACAATGATTGCTTGAGCATTCATGAACATAACTTTCTTACGTTCATGCATGTTTTCGGTGACAATGAATTCTGTGAGATCAACTTTGCCGACCTCTTTCTTTAACAAATGAGTTGGGATCACTCCGAATGTTTCACCGCCAGCATTTTGAGCGCTACGGGCCACGGCGCCCATTAAGCCAATGTCTCCAGCCCCATAAACGAGGCGCCAGCCCTCGTCAGCCAAGGCTGCTCCAAGAGCTGTCGCTGCCGTTTTATAAGCTGCCTTCTCACCTTCGCGTGAGCCGCAATAGACACAGATTGATCGTTTCGTCATGGTGCACTAACACTTTTGATGACTTGTTTTGACCCTTCATACCCATCTTGCTATGCTCTCTCAACCCGCGCGAGACGCGGTTGGAAATATTGGGGAACTCCATGAGCAAACTAACGGGTTTCTTTGCGAGTAATGGGGCTGTGTTGGCGTTATCAGGCGCGGCTGTTTTGGTTTTGGCAGGGGTCGGAATGTATTTGAAAGATGGCCCTTTGGAAGAACCATCCAGCCAAGCGGCAGAGCACACCGCTGCACAAGACGTGTCCATTTCGCCTTCTGAAGAAAAGACAAACGTGTCTACTTTGAGAGAATCTGCGCCCAAATTCGATGTCGCACGGGTTGAACCGAATGGACAAACACTCATTGCTGGTACTGCTTTGCCGGGGGAGTTGGTTGAGGTCTTACTTGATGGGAATGTCGTTGTGACGGTGCAAGCCGGTTCGACAGGGGAGTTTGTGGCGTTTGCTGATTTGCCTGCCAGTCAAGATGCCCGTGTTTTGAGCTTGCGTGGAACTTCTGGTGGTCAGGAGAGCCTGAACACAATTATCGTAGCGCCAACACAAGCAGGTAACCCGATTGTGGAAAACACGCAGACAACGCGTGAGGCAGCGGCGCCTATCCAGTCAAATACCGTGATTTTGGCGGATGCGGAGGGGGTTACAATACTTCAGCCCGCCGCGCCGAGCATCATGAGCCAAGTCGCGCTTGATGCGATTAGTTACTCTGAAAGTGGGGAAGTCCAGCTTTCAGGCCGTGCCTCCAATGATAGCTATGTCCGCGTCTACCTCGATAACCGTCCTGTGACGACAGAGCGTATTGAGGCGAATGGCTTGTGGCGATCTGAATTGCCCAATGTCGACTCTGGAATATACACATTGCGGGTCGACGAGGTCGACGAGGATGGACTCGTAAAAAGTCGAGTTGAGACCCCCTTCAAGCGCGAAGTCCCCGAAAAAGTGACTTCAGAGGCTGGTGTGGCGCTTGTTACCGTCCAACCCGGAGCTACGCTTTGGGCCATTGCGCGTGACAGGTATGGCGAAGGACAGCTTTATCTACAGCTTTATGAGGCCAATAAAGATCAAATCCGTGATCCAGACTTGATTTATCCCGGGCAAGTCTTTGATCTTCCGGACTGAGCACGGCTGGCAATCGGCCTGAAAGGGGACTATCTCTGCGCCTTGAATTGCGAGAGGCCCTATCGGCATGAGTGACGATGTAGAAAAACAAGAACGTGCATCAGGTGCGCGCACCATCAAGCGTGTCATTCCTTATCTTTGGCCGGACGGTGAAGTCTGGGTAAAGCGGCGAGTGTTGATTGCTATGGCGGCCTTGCTCCTATCCAAGCTGATCGCCGTTTACACGCCAATCATTTACCGTGACGCTGTCAACGCTTTGTCTGAAGAGGGGGTTTCAGACCTCCTTCTCGGTGCCGTCGGGCTGACCGTCGCCTATGGGATGGCACGTATATTTACGTCAGGATTTCAACAGCTAAGAGATGGCGTCTTTGCGGCGGTGGCCCAAAGAGCTCTGCGCAAACTGGCGCTTGAAACCTTCACCCATATTCATAGGCTCTCGATGCGCTATCATATTACGCGCAAAACAGGTGGTCTAAGCCGCATTATTGAACGTGGGGTCAAGGGCGTTGATTTCTTGCTACGTTTTCTATTGTTTTCTGTTGGCCCGCTTGTTCTGGAATTGCTGCTTGTTGCGGGGATATTCTTCTTTCTGTTTGACGTCTGGTATTTGGCAGTGGTTGTGGGAACGATCGCTCTCTATGTCTGGTTTACCTTCACGGTCACAGAGTGGCGGGTAAAGCTGCGCCGCGAAATGAATGACCGCGACACTGATGCCAACCAAAAGGCGA
>NZ_JAQWYD010000063.1:0-11503 GCF_029254145.1 Lentibacter sp. | reverse complement strand
CCTGTCGGGTTCACGTGCCATTCCGTTTCAGGCAGGATCCAGCCTTCAGGGAGGACTTCGAGAATATAGGGCTCAACCACGGCGCGCACGTCTTGAGATGTCATGCTTTCGTCGAGGTGCTGGGTGGAGAGCACGATCGAGCTGACGCCGACGGGCTTGCCATCGCGGTAGGTCACGGAAATCTGGCTCTTGGCGTCTGGCCCGAGGGTTGGCTCGGTTCCGTTTTTGCGTACCTCGGCGAGGCGGCGCAAAATCGCGTGAGAAAACTGGATTGGGGCGGGCATAAGCGCGTCTGTTTCAGAGCAGGCATAGCCGAACATGATGCCTTGGTCGCCAGCGCCTTCGTCCTTGTCGGCCGAGGCATCTACGCCTTGGGCGATGTGGGCGGATTGCTCATGTAGAAGATTGGTGATTTCGCAGGTGTTCCAGTGGAACTTGTCTTGCTCATAGCCGATGTCTTTGATGCAGGCGCGCGTGATCGCATCAACCTTGCCCATATACTCGGAGAGCTTGGCTTGATCGGCGAGGCCGACTTCGCCGCCGATCACGACACGGTTTGTTGTGGCAAAGGTTTCGCATGCGACGCGAGCTTCGGGCTCTTGTGTGAGGAAGGCGTCGAGGATGGCATCAGAGATGCGGTCGCAGACTTTATCGGGGTGGCCTTCGGAGACGGACTCTGAAGTGAAGGTATAGTTTTGACGTACCATGAAAGTGCTCCAGTGGTTTATGATCCACCCCGTCAGGAAGCCGTTGGGGCGGTCGTTTGTTGTTATAATTCGTAGGTCGCTTGTGCGGGGCGGATTGTCAACGTGATTTGATGTGGTGGCGTCGCTCGGTGCGGGTTCGTTGCCAAGAGGCCGCGAGGAGAAGGAGGATAAGCACCAAGGCGCTCCAGTCGCCTGTCTGGCTATAGAGTGTGGGGGGCAAACGCTCGGGCAGAGGCACATCGATGAAGCCCGCGGTCCCCAGAGGGATTGACGCCAGGACGCGGCCTTGGGCGTCGATCACAGCGGAAATGCCTGTGTTGGCGGCACGGATCAGCGGGATGCCCTGTTCGATGGCGCGCATGCGCGTTTGAGAGAGGTGCTGCTGGGGGCCAGAGACCTCGCCAAACCAAGCATCATTGGTGATCTGAAGTAGATGTGTTGCGGTTTGATTGAAGGCGGCGGAGTAGGCAGGAAAGATCGCCTCATAGCAGATCAGTGGTGTGAAGCGGCCAACGCCTTCGATGTCGATTGGCATCGAGCCTGCGCCTGCGGAGTAGCCGTCGCCCTCCTGTGCGGCAAAGCCGCGGATGCCGAAGCGCGCAAGCCAATTGCCATAAGGAATATACTCACCGAAGGGGACGAGATGATGTTTGTCGTAGACGGTTGCGACTTGGCCCGTGGGACCGAGGAGTGCAAGAGAGTTAAAGAGGCGGGGGCCGTCAAAGCGCTGGATGCCGACCACCACGGGCACATCGCCTGCGGCGTCCGAGATCATGTTCAGCGCGGTCTCGGCGCGCCCGAGTGTCCACGGTACGGCGGTCTCGGGCCAGATGATCAGATCGGGGCGGGGCCCTGTGAGCGAGGGCGCGCGCGTAAAGGCGAGCTGGCGCTCAAAGAAGATGGGCACAAAGGCGGGATCCCACTTTTGATGCTGGGGCGCGTTGGGTTGGATCAGGCGCACGAGCGGCGCGTCAGGGGGGGCGCTTGTGTCTTGGCGTATGAGAGGCACGCAGGCGAGGGCGGCCAGAACCGCGATGAGAGGTAAATAGCCTGTCAGCGGCAGCCGCGCGGGGCGGGTGGCCAGCGAAACGGCTGTGATGAGCGCCAGAACCGTGAGGCCGTGGGGGCCAATAATGGCCGCATAGAGCGCCATCGGACTTTCGGACCAGAGATAGCCGAGCATGGCCCAAGGAAAGCCTGTCAGAAGATGTGCGCGGGCCAGCTCGGCCAAGGCGAGCGCGCCGATGAAGGCGAGGCGGCCACGGCCATGGGCAAAGGCGAAAGCCGTGCCCCAGAAGAGCGCGAGGCCTGCGGACATGAAGAAAAGCGCGAAAGGGGCTATCCAGCCGTGACGCCACGGATCGACCATGAATGGCTCGACGATCCAGACAAGGGCGAGGGCAAAATAACCAGTTCCAGCGGCCCAGCCTATGACGCCGGCGCTGCGGCGGCTTTGGGCGCTGAGCATCATGAGGTAAATGCAGGCGAGCGCCACGAGTGCGATGGGCCAGAGCCCAAAGGGGGCAAGACCGAGACTTGTGATCAGGCCGGCGAGCGCCGCCAGACACATTTGACGCGAAACAGGCAGCTCGGAGAGCCAGGGCAGCGGATCAAGTGGCCGCCGCATTGCCGCTTTTTTCGCTCGGGGCTGTCGACGCGGCGGCGGCTTTGGCTGCGGCCTCGGCTGCGCGGGCAACGTGATCGGGCAGGCGCACGCGCAGGCGCTTGATGCGGCGCGGGTCGGCATCGACGACTTCAAACTCAAAGCCTTCGGGATGTTTGACCACTTCGCCGCGCACGGGCACGCGGCCTGTGAGCATAAAGACAAGGCCACCGAGGGTCTCGACCTCTTCGCCATCGACCTCATCAACTTCCGTCAGAGGCAGGCCGATTTCTTCTTCAAATTCATTCAGTGGCGTTTTGGCGAGGGCGAGGTAGCCGCCCTTTTTGTCTTGGGTGAAATAGACGTCTTCTTCGGCGTCATGTTCATCTTCAATCTCACCGACGACTTGTTCGATCAGGTCCTCAATCGTTACGAGGCCATCCACGCCGCCGTATTCATCGATCACCAGCGCCATATGCTTGCGTTCGGCTTGCATTTTGGCGAGCAGAACTCCGATAGGCATTGAGGGCGGCACAAACATGAGCGGGCGCAGGAGCGCCTTCAGAGAAAAGCGGCCCTTGGCGGCAGAGCCGTTGAAGCCGTGCTGGAGCGCGAAATCCTTGAGGTGTGCCATGCCAACGGGGCTGTCGAGCGTGTCTTCATAGACAGGCAGGCGTGTCAGGCCGCTTTCGCGGAAAATGGTGACAAGCTCGTCTTTTGAAATAGTGGAGGGCACCGCAACGATATCGGCGGCAGGCACCATGACATCTTCAACAGCCATGCGGCGCAGATTGAGGACACCATGGGCAAGTGTTGGGTTTGCACTTGGCCGTGACGGCACAGGTGGCTCGTTCGGGTCTGCGGGACTGAGGGCCCGGATAATGCGGGAGAAGAACCCTGTTGTGGGTCTCGGGTGTGGATCGGCCTCGGGGGCAGGCTGCGCGCTCGGCGCTGCACTAGAAGATCCGTCTTGGTTGTCGCCCATTGTGTCTTTCCTGAAGGGTAGTCATCGCGATACTGCGATCAATATGGGTTAGCAATGCCCATTTTGCCAAGTATTTCTACCTCAAGCCCTTCCATCAACGTGGCATCTTGGTCACGGATGTGATCGTAGCCCAATAAATGAAGGGTCGCGTGGGCGATGAGATGCGTGATGTGATCGGCAAGTGGCTTGCCCTGATCGGCGGCTTCACGCGCGCATGTGTCATAGCTGATGGCAATATCGCCTAAAAAGAGCGGCTCTTCTTGCGCGTGCGGATCAGCTTCAGGACGCTCGGGAGCGCCGCCATCGGCTTCGGCTGCGAGGTCTTGGTCGGGCCAGCTGAGCACATTGGTGGGCGTGGGCTTGGAGCGGAATTCTGTATTGAGCGTGGCGATGCGTGCATCATCACAGCCGAGTAGAGCGATTTCATAGGCGGTGGGGGGAAGACCAAGATGGGCAAGCGTTTGCGCAGCGGCGGTCTCGGACAAAGCCGTGAGATGGGCCTCTGTCCAGCGGGGGTCTTCTATGATTGGGTCAATGAGCATGGGGCTGATTAGCCTTTTGGGGGCACGGGATAAAGACGTTTTGCGCGCTATGGTCTGGGGGACCAGGCCCCAAGATCACAGCCTAGCTGGGGGACCAGTCCCCCAGACCCCCTGGGATATTTCTGGAAAGAAAAAAGGGAGCGCTTGGGGGTATCTTGGGCTTAGCCGAGCGGGGCGTCGGCGTCGTAGGCTTTGATGATGGCCGCGACGAGGGGGTGGCGGACCACGTCATCGGCTGTGAAGTAATTAAAGCTGATGTTTGGGATGCGTTTGAGGAGGCGCTCGGCTTCTGACAAGCCCGACGTGATATGGGCGGGCAAATCGATTTGGGAGCGATCGCCCGTGATGACCATGCGGGAGCCTTCGCCGAGGCGGGTGAGGAACATTTTCATCTGCATCGCCGTTGCGTTCTGGGCCTCATCGAGCACCACGAAGGCATTGGAGAGGGTGCGCCCACGCATAAAGGCGAGGGGAGCGATTTCGATGCGCTTCTCTTCGAGCAGTTTGGCAAGCTGTTTGGCTGGGAGAAAGTCATTCAGCGCGTCATAGAGCGGCTGCATGTAGGGATCGACTTTGTCTTTCATGTCACCTGGCAGATAGCCGAGCTTTTCGCCTGCTTCCACAGCGGGGCGCGACAGGATGATGCGATCAACATGGCCCTCGATGAACATGTTCACGCCAACGGCGACGGCGAGGTATGTTTTGCCTGTGCCAGCGGGGCCGATGCCAAAGCCAAGTTCGCTTTTGAACAGGTTTTGGACATAGGCTTTCTGGGCGTCTGTGCGCGGCTCTACCGTTTTTTTGCGGGTGCGGATTTCGACGCGGCCAGACTGGAACATCTCCATTTGTCCAGCAGGGGCGGGCGTGGCGGCGCTGCGGGCGTCGTCGGCACTTGTGCTCATTCGGAACTCGCGGTCGATATCGGCGGGCTCGACGGAGCGCCCCTCTTCCAAGCGCTCATAGAGCGTGGTGAGCACGCGGGCGGCGGCCTCTGTGCTGAAGGCGTCGCCAATGACGGCGAGGTGATTGCCGCGACGCAGGATCTGGACGCCGCTCTTCTGCTCGATGTCTGCCAAGTTGCGATCAAATTCGCCGCAGAGCTCGACCAAGAGCCGGTTGTCAGGAAAGTCGAGAAGGACTTCGCCAAGTGTGTCTTGGTCTTTTGATTTGATGTCGGGGCCTGCGGGGGGAAGTGTTGTCGCGGTCAAGCCAGTCTCCTGATTATGCTGTCTGGTGTTTGGGTGTGCTTGGCAAAGTCGCCCCCCAAATACAACAGGCCACGGTGCGTGTGCACCGTGGCCTGAGCATCATTTGGCTTGAGAGGCGCGCCCTTAGAGCAGGTCATTGATTGTTTGGTCGCCTTTGTAGGGGCCAATCGCTGTGTTGGGCGGTGCGATGCCGGAGCATCCGGGCTTGCCATAGGGGTCGAGGCGCTGGGAGAGGTAGCCTTCGATGCCGTCGTAGATGATCCAGTGTTCGCATCCGTCCGGATCAACCCAAATTGTTGGTGCATATCTTTCGCCCGTTACGGTGCGCGTTCCTTGCTGTGCTTCTGCCGCAGTGACTGTCATCACGGCGCCCAGAGCGAAGGCAGCAAGGCTTGTTACTGATTTGGAAATCAAATTAGCCACAGCCGATGTCCCTTTTAATTATTTCCCCCGATCAGGCCCGAGATTGGTATGGCAGCCATGGGCACTGAACAACTCGTTATAGGAAGCAGTTTATCAAGATTGTCTGGCTTGTGAAGCTCAGAAATTACAATATCTTGTGGTGTTTCGGCGTAAATGAGCAGTTCTTGGGTGTAATTACATTCTGTTGCATAATTTTTGGCCCGCTTCAGGGGGGCAGAGGGTATGCGGGCGCAGAATCACTTGTTCACAAGTTCACCAGCCAGAGAGTTGCGTACGCTTTCAATGATTCTGACGCGGGCGATTGCGCCACGGGGGAGGTCGCAGTTTTTGACGTGCACGGCGTGCAGGTAGCCTGTCTTGCCCATCATTTGGCCTTCGAATTTGCCGGGCTTTTCAAAGAGTACGTCAAGTTCGCGGCCGAGCATCGTATCCTGAATGGCTTTTTGCTGATGCGCGATGAGCGCTTGCAGCTCTTGGAGCCGGGCGTCGGCCACGGCGGCCTCGACCTCGGGGCGCTCGGCGGCGGGCGTTCCGGGGCGGGGGGAGTATTTGAACGAGAAGCCTTGGCCGAAGTTCACTTCACGGATGATATCAAGCGTGTCGGCATGGTCCTGATCGGTTTCTTCAGGGAAGCCAACGATGAAGTCCCCCGAGATCAGAATATCTGGGCGCGCCTCACGGATGCGCTCGATCAGCTTGAGATAGCTGTCGCGGGTGTGGGAGCGGTTCATGCGCTTGAGGATTTTGTCTGAGCCTGACTGCACGGGGAGGTGCAGATAGGGCATCAGCTTGTCACAAGTTCCATGCGCCTCGATCAGCTCGTCCGTCATGTCGTTTGGATGGCTTGTGGTAAAGCGGATACGCTCTAGCCCGTCGATTTTGTCGAGTTTCCAGATGAGCTGGGCAAGGGTTGCTTCCGAGCCGTCCGTGCCAAAGCCATGATAGGCGTTCACGTTCTGGCCCAGAAGTGTGATCTCGCGTACGCCGCGCTCAACAAGGTCGCGCGCTTCGGTGAGAATACGGTCGACAGGGCGAGATACCTCGGAACCGCGTGTATAAGGCACAACGCAGAAAGCGCAGAACTTGTCACAGCCTTCCTGAACGGTGAGAAAAGCTGTTGGGCCGCGAGCGGCCTTGGGGCGCGCGGCAAGGTGCTCGAATTTATCATCGATGGGGAAGTCTGTATCGAGAGCCTTTTCGCCCGTGAGCACTTTGGCCTCCATTTCTGGTAGGCGGTGATAGCTCTGGGGGCCAACGACAAGGTCTACCATCGGCTGCCGGCGCATGATTTCTGCGCCTTCGGCCTGGGCCACACAGCCAGCGACACCGATCTTCAGATCGGGGCGGGCGTCTTTGAGGGGCTTGTAGCGGCCCAGCTCGGAATAGACTTTTTCGGCGGCTTTTTCGCGGATGTGGCAAGTGTTGAGCAGGATCATGTCCGCGTCTTCAGGCGTGTCTGTCTGTTCGTAGCCTTTGAGGGCTTCGGCCATGCGCTCACTGTCATAGACGTTCATCTGGCAACCATAGGTCTTGATGAAGAGCTTTTTGGGGCTTGTCATAGGCGTGTGTCCTGCGTGCGCGAATTTGGCCGCTGAGTAGCGAAAATGCTGCCCACTTGCAATGCACGATGAATTAACCGATTCTATTCCAAAAACGGGCTTATGAGTATGCAGATTAGTTTTTCCAATCTTGAGACCTTTATCAAAGAGGGCGCTGCATTTTTGGCCAAAGGGCCGATCGCACTTGTCTTTGCCGAGGATGAGGCCGAGCTCGACACCACATTGCGCCACCATCAGCAGCTTGGCTTTCATCGGGTGATTGGATTTATGCCGAGCGCATTTTCGCTTGCTGCCGATCTGGTCGATACGGTTGTGCGTGTGAATTACGATGTGCGCGGGGAAGAGGCGCTCAGCAAGGCTGTGAACGCCGTTATTGATAAAGCACAGGGGCAGTGGCTTTATTACTGCTTCAATGCTGAATACCTTTTCTATCCGTTTTGCGAGACGCGGGTTGTGGGCGAAATGCTTGCGTTTCATACTGAAGAGCGCCGCGATGCTATGCTCACCTATGTGGTGGATCTCTATGCTGGCGATCTGGACAGCTATCCAAGCGCAGTTTCTCTTGATAGCGCCTTTATTGACCGCTCAGGATATTACGCGCTCGCGCGGCCTGATGCAGCCAATCACAATCATCCAAAAGAACGGCAGCTCGACTTTTTTGGCGGGTTGCGGTGGCGCTATGAGGAGCACATCCCGGTGCCACGCCGCAAGATTGACCGTATTGCGCTGTTTCGGGCCCAGCCAAGCTTGCGACTGCGCGAAGATCACACCTTTAACGACGAAGAATACAATACCTTTGCCTGCCCTTGGCACAACAACATCACGGCTTCGATTTGCTCGTTCCGAACGGCCAAAGCGCTCAAGCGCAACCCAGGCTCGACTTTTGATATCCATAGTTTCAAGTGGCATAACTCTGTCCCCTTTGAATGGCATTCGCGCCAGTTGCTTGACTTGCGCCTGATGGAACCGGGGCAGTGGTTTTAGGCGGTTAGGCGTAGACCTCCTTCAGCGGCTCGGCTAAAACCCCTGAGAAATTTCACGGGGACTGATATGTCATCACACGGCGCCGCACTTCCGATGCTCTCACGCAAATGTACAGGCCTTACGGGCGAAGCCCATGTGCCCGGCGATAAATCGATCTCGCATCGCTCGCTGATTTTGGGGGCAATGTGCGTGGGCGAGACCCGCATCACAGGGCTTTTGGAGGGGCAGGATGTTCTCGACACAGGCCGTGCGATGCGCGCGTTTGGGGCTGAAGTTGAAGACCTTGGCCAAGGCAACTGGCGGGTTTACGGCGTTGGCGTTGGCGGGTTTACAGAGCCTGACAATGTGATTGACTGCGGCAATTCCGGCACGGGCGTGCGTCTGATTATGGGCGCGATGGCGGCCACTGATATGACGGCAACCTTTACGGGCGATGCCTCGCTCAATTCGCGGCCGATGGCGCGGGTGACGGACCCGCTGGCTTTGTTTGGAGCGCGGGCCTACGGGCGGCGCGGCGGGCGCTTGCCGATGACGATTGTGGGCGCTGCAGATGCGGCGCCTGTGCAATACACTGTGCCTGTTCCGAGTGCTCAGGTGAAATCTGCTGTCTTGCTGGCGGCGCTAAATGCGCGCGGCGAGAGCCAAGTTATTGAGCGTGAAGCGACGCGGGACCACACCGAGCGAATGCTGGCTGGCTTTGGCGCGACAATCGAGACGGAAGAGACCGCCGAGGGCCGTATCATTCGTCTGCAGGGTCAGCCCGAGCTTAAAGCTCAAGATATCACTGTGCCGCGCGACCCGAGCTCTGCGGCCTTTCCTGTCTGTGCGGCGATTATCACTGAAGGTTCAGATGTGCTCGTGCCCAACATTGGCCTCAATCCGACGCGGGCGGGGCTGTTTACCACGCTGATCGAGATGGGCGCAGACCTGACCTATGAAAATCTGCGCGAAGAGGGCGGCGAGCCTGTGGCTGACTTGCGCGCCAAATTCTCGCCCAACCTCAAGGGGATCGAAGTTCCGCCTGCGCGTGCGGCGAGCATGATTGACGAATATCCTGTGCTCTCTGTTGTGGCGGCCTTTGCTGAAGGGCGTACCGAAATGCACGGTGTGAAAGAGCTGCGTGTGAAGGAAAGCGACAGGATCGACGCGATGGCCAAGGGGCTGCGCGCTGCGGGTGTGACTGTCGACGAAGGCGAGGACTGGTGGGCTGTTGAGGGCCGTGGGTTTGGAAATGTCACCGGCGGCGCGACAGTTGAGAGCCGTCTGGATCATCGTATTGCGATGTCGTTCCTGATTCTCGGAATGGCGAGCGAGCAGCCTATGCAGGTTGATGATGGCGGACCGATTGCGACGTCTTTCCCGATATTTGAGAGCCTGATGGGCGGGCTTGGCGCTAAAATCGAGCGGGTGTGACATGAGCTTTGCGATTGCCATCGACGGGCCGGCTGCGGCGGGGAAGGGCACGATTTCCAAGGCTGTGGCCGCGCATTTTGGATTTGCGCATCTAGATACGGGGCTTTTGTATCGGGCTGTTGGTGCCAAAGTGCTTGACGGGGTCGACCCGATTGAGGCGGCGCGCAGTCTTGTGTCGGAAGACTTGGATAATGATGCGCTGCGCACAGCGGATGTGGCGCAAGCCGCGAGCCGTATCGCTGTGATTGGTGAAGTGCGTGCGGCACTGGTGGACTTTCAACGCGCGTTTGCGCGGCGTGCGGGCGGGGCCGTTCTGGACGGGCGCGACATCGGGACGGTGATTTGCCCTGACGCAGAGGCCAAGCTTTTTGTGACCGCCAGTGCCGAGGTGCGCGCAGCGCGACGCCACGCGGAGCTTTTGGGGCGGGGCTCCGAGGCGAGCTTTGAGGCGGTTTTGGCAGATGTGAAAGAGCGCGATTCGCGTGACGCGGGCCGCGCTGAAGCGCCGATGGTTGCGGCTTTGGATGCTGTTTTGATTGACACCTCAAGCATGAGTATTGACGCCGCCGTGACGGCGGCGATCGCAGCAGTGGAGGCCGCACGAAAATGACAACACGCAGGCTTGGAAAAAATGGCCCAGAGATCAGCGCGATCGGGTATGGGGCGATGTCTTTTTCGGATTTTTACGGCGCAACGAGTGAGACGGAAAGCCATGCGATCCTTGATCATTGCCGCGATGTCGGATTGACCCACCTTGACAGCTCCAACATCTACGGCATGGGCCGTTCTGAAGAGGTGATCGGAAGCTACTTTGCGGCCCATCCTGACGCCAAGCAGGAGTTTGTGATTGCGACCAAGGCATCGATTGCCAGAGACGAAAGTGAAAATCGCATTTTTAGAAATGATCGCAAGCATTTGGAAGAAGAACTTGATAAGTCACTTCAACGCATGGGTGTCGATCATGTGGGTCTGTTTTATGTCCATCGTCGTGATCCGAACGTGCCGATTGAAGAAGTGACAGAGAGCCTTGCGGCGATTGTGAAGACGGGCAAGGCGCTTGGCTTTGGTTACTCTGAAATCGCGCCGAGCAGCCTGCGCCGTGCGGCAAAAGTGGCACATGTCAGTGCAGTGCAATCGGAGTATTCCTTGAGCACGCGCAGCCCTGAATTGGGCCTGGTTCAGGCCTGTGCCGAACTTGGCACAGCGCTTGTTGCATTTAGCCCTGTCGGGCGCTCTTTGTTGACCGATACGCCCCTGAGTTTTGAGGCCGTGCAGAGCCTTGACTTCTTGCGCGGCAATCCGCGGTTTATGCGCCCGAATTATGAGGCCAACGTGAGGGCTGCAGCGTGCTTTTGCGCTTTGGCGGCCGAGATGGGTGTAAGTGCTGCGGGGCTGGCCAACGCATGGCTGCTGGCGCAGGGAGACCATGTGATCCCGATCCCCGGGACGCGGTCTGTCTCGCATTTGAGTGATTGCTTGCAGGGGCGTGACCTTGTGCTGACGGGTGAGGACCTCGCGCGGATCGAAATGGCCTTGCCGCTCGGGTGGGCGCATGGGGACAGATACTCGGACGCGCAGTGGATCGGACCTGAGCGCTACTGTTAAGACTGGTTTTGCGTGGCAAATCCGACCGACGCGGGGGAACGCTGCTCTCCCGCACCTCCTCGGGATATTTTTAGAAAGAGGAAACCTGTCGTTTGCAGAGCAAAAAAAGGGCTGGGGCTTGCCTTTGAGGCAAGAGCGTTATATACGCGCGCATGTCGAACAAGGCGGGGCTACCGCAGGACAAAATGAGCAGGGTCGGAAAAGTCCGGCCCTCTTTGTTTTAAAAGCTGCCAGCGCTGTCTGACCAATAGAAACCCGAAGACCGGCGGAGACAACCGCACGGCCAGAAACACTTAAAAGGAATGAAACGCCACATGGCTAGCACAGTATCTATGGAAGACTTCGAAGCGCTTTTGAATGAAAGCTTCGAAATGGACACGCCCGAAGAGGGCTCTGTTGTCAAAGGCAAGGTTATCGCGATCGAAGCGGGCCAAGCTATCATCGACGTCGGCTACAAAATGGAAGGCCGCGTTG
>NZ_JAQWYD010000054.1:0-24956 GCF_029254145.1 Lentibacter sp. | reverse complement strand
GTGGAGCATAGCGGGATCGAACCGCTGACCTCCTGCATGCCATGCAGGCGCTCTCCCAGCTGAGCTAATGCCCCAAAACCAAGCGTTGCAAAAGCAACTGCGCGGGTCTTAGTCAAAGGGGCGAGCGGGATCAAGCCCAAATCCGCCCCTCTGCGAAATCATAGATGATAAATCATCAGTCGTCGTCAGTGCCTTCGGCAGCAACGTCTGCAAGATCGTCGAGAGAGACGTTATCATCGTCATCGTCGTCTTCCAGCACATCATCATCGTCGTCGAGATCCACATCAACAACATCTTCAAGTACATCTACTTCAAGATCGTCTTCTGCTTCTTTCGCCTTCTTCGTGACTGCGTCTTCCTGGTCGGGGGCAATCAGGCTCTTTTTGTTGGCGTCAAACTCAACAACCTCGCCCGTGTACGGGCTGATGACTGGCTTGGCGTTCAGGTCGTAAAACCGTTTGCCAGTGGTCGGGCACAAGCGTTTGATGCCCCATTCTTCCTTAGGCATGGTATACCTCTTTCAATTCGGGTCTTGTCGGTGATCAGCGCCAACTGCCATAACAGAGCAGGGGTGTCAAAGCCTTTCGCCAAAACAACTCCGAGCATGGGCCTTTGCGCCACAAGGGAAACCAATGAGTACTTTCGTTCTGGAAAGCGAGCAAACGGGTGAGCCGCGCGTTGAAGTGCGTCTCAAGCGCTCTTCACAGGCCAAACGCCTGTCTTTGCGTGTGTCTCAGCTTGATGGTCGCGTTACGCTCACTTTGCCGCGCTATGCCTCTGAGGCCGAGGCCACGGGCTTTATCCGCGAAAAGGCCGCATGGCTGCGCCGTCACGTCGCGCGCTTTGAGGCGGATGTGCCTGTGGGGCAGGGCAGCCTTCTTCCTCTTGAAGGCCAGATGATTCGTGTGGTGCAGGGCGCGGGCCGCAAGATTGTTTTGAGTGAAGATCAGCTCCTGATCCCTGGGCCGCCCGAGCGCACGGGCGCGCGCCTCAGCGGCTTTTTGAAAGAGTTAGCGCGTGATCGGCTTACAGCCGCCTCTGATGCCTATTCTGCTGCTCTTGGCCGCCCCTTTAAACGGATATCAGTGCGCGACACCCGATCGCGCTGGGGCTCGTGCAGTTCGCAAGGCACGCTGATGTATTCCTGGCGGCTGATTATGGCTCCGCCCGAGGTGCTTCGCTACGTGGCGGCACATGAGGTGGCCCATCTCGCTGAGATGAATCACTCTCCCGCCTTTTGGCAGGTGGTGCAGGATCTCTATGGTTCGCACCGCGCTGAACGCGGCTGGCTGCGCGAGCATGGGGCGAGCTTGCATAAATACCGCTTCACCTCATCTGCGTGATCACAAATCCTTCAGATTGACAGTGGCGGTTTTTTGTGATCACAAATATGCATGCAAAGCCATATACCCTCCCCCGCGAGCCCGCGTAGCGACAACACATCCTCGGCCCACGACAAAGTCTATCGCGGGCTGCGTACGCGTATCATGCACGGCGAACTGCCTCCCGCCCATGCTCTGACGCTGCGGGGCATCGGACGGGAGTTTGATGTCTCTATGACGCCCGCGCGCGAGGCGGTGCAGCGGCTTGTCGCGGAAGGGGCGCTGTTTATGTCCTCCTCGGGCCGTGTCGCAACGCCTGAGCTCTCCAATGAACGGATCGAAGAGCTTGCCGCCCTGCGAGCCCTGCTGGAGGTTGAGTTGTCCAGCCGCGCCTTGCCCCGTGCGCACATGGCGCTGATCGAGCGCCTTCAGACCATCAACGGAACCATCGCCGAAGCCATCGCCCATAAAGACGCTGTGGCCTACATCCGCACCAATCTGGAATTCCACCGCACGCTCTACCTGCGCGCTCAGGCGCCGGCCATGCTTGCGATGTGCGAGACTGTGTGGTTGCAGCTAGGGCCAACAATGCGCGCACTCTATGGCCGGCTGCAGCGCACGGAGCTGCCCCATTTCCACCGCGCCATTGTTGCCGCGCTGCGTGCTGGCGACGAGCCAAGCCTGCGCCTTGCCGTGCGGTCTGATGTCACCGCGGGCCTCAAACTGCTCGCAAGCTAAGAGTGATAGGTTTCCCGATGAGCAACGGCACAGGCCACGCCCCCTCCCGACAAATGCTCTGGAAGTTCGCGGCGCTACTGGCTCTTGCGGTTGGGTATTTCTTTTACCTCGGCCTGACCTATGACTTCGCCACAGGCGGCGTGGCCGTCGCGCTGACATGGAGCCTCTTTGTGCTCTGCACCCCTGTCGCTGACGCAGGCTTTTTGCTCGATTTTCCCCTGCGTCTGCTCTTTGGTATTCGGATGATTGTGTCCGAGCTCGCCGTCTGGGCGCTTGCCATTGTCCTCAATCTGGCCACGCTGATGCTCGCGCCAGAGTATTACCAAACCACTTTTCTCACCCGGATTTTTGGAGAAATCCTGCTCACGCCATGGCCCTATTGGGGCGTGATCCTCCTGTCAGGGATTGGCACATTCCTCTCGGTGCGCTTTGGTGACGAGCTGATGGATGTCATGCATCACCGCGAGCGTAACTTTTTCCACAGCAACCATTTCAAGCACGAGCTGGTCCTCGTTGCCTTCTTTGTCATAGTTCTTGTCGGATATTATCATCTGATTGCGTCGCTCGGACTTGAGGGCGCGCTGTAAGAACTTCGAATTTGCTTCGCAAATCCGACCCGATGGGGGCTTTGCCCCCATACCCCCAGGATATTTTTAGAAAGAAAAAGAGCATGGAAGCGCTTTGGCCAGCTTAGGCAGCCAGCCCTTTTGAGCCAAGATCAAGATACTTCTTCCTGCGCGACGCGATCAGGGCTTTGCCCTTTTTCCCGTCGAGCTCTTTGAGCATCTCCGCCAGGGCCTTTCGCACGGCGTCCAGCGTGGCAGGCTTGTCGCGATGCGCGCCGCCGAGTGGCTCTTTGATCACGCGGTCGACAACGCCCAATTGGGTCAAGTCTTTGGCCGTTAGCCGCAGGGCTTCAGCGGCTTCGCGCATCTTCTCGGAGTCTTTCCACAAGATAGAGGCGCAGCCTTCGGGTGTAATCACCGAATAGATCGAATGCTCCAACATGGCCACACGATCGCCCGTTGCAAAGGCCACGGCCCCACCAGAGCCGCCTTCGCCAATGATGATCGAGATCAGAGGTACACCCGCCTGCAAACAGGCCTCCGTGGAGCGCGCAATCGCTTCTGATTGCCCGCGCTCTTCCGCGCCTTTTCCGGGATAGGCGCCAGCCGTGTCAATCAGCGTGATCACAGGCAGACCAAACTTGCCCGCCATCTCGATGAGCCGCACCGCCTTGCGGTAGCCCTCAGGGCGCGCCATGCCGAAGTTATGTTTGATCCGGCCCTTGGTATCGCTGCCCTTCTCATGGCCGATCACCATTACAGGTTTGCCATCAAATCGCGCCAAGCCGCCCATCACGGCGTCATCGTCGGCAAAGTTCCGGTCGCCTGCGAGGGGGGTATATTCTGTAAACAACGCTTTGATATAATCGGAGCAATGTGGGCGGTCAGGATGACGCGCCACTTGGCATTTGCGCCAGGGTGTCAGCTCTTTATAGAGCGCAACCAGCATATCGGCGGCTTTCTTGTCCAAAGCCGCGGCTTCTGACTCAATATCCATTCCCTCGCTTTGCCGCGCCATAGCGCGCAGCTCTTCCGCTTTGCCTTCAATCTCGGCCAGTGGCTTTTCAAAATCGAGGTAGTTGGTCATGCTCTGCTCCTGCCAAATCGTCAAAACTATATGGCTGCTCCGTAGAACAAATGCAATCATTGCGCGCGGCGCAGGCAGCATAAGCTCCCGCGCCGCACAGGAGCGCCTTACATGGCCGCCAGTTCGAGCATTTTGGCAAATTGCGCTTCTGTGAGTGTCGCGCGCCAGTGATCGGTGCAGTTGGAGCGCATCATCACAAGCTTGGTCTCCATCTCGCCGACTTTTGCCGCGAGCGCTTGGCGCTCGTCCGCAGGTGCACCCGCAATGATCGCGGCGCGCAGTTCAGCGCGCGCGGCCAAGGCCGCCTCTTCAATCATTTTGCGGTTTGCAGGCATTGTATCGAGCCATTGCTTCAGATCAGCGCGCTGCGCCTCCGTCAGCTCAAGCGCATCGGCATTTTTTACAATCACGGGCGTGAAGGCCACAATCGGCGCCGAAATCTCGCGCGCAGGTTGGTTTTGCTGCGCAAAACTGGGGGCTCCAAGGGCGAGCGCCATTGCCGCGCCAAGCAAGATAGACTTCATTTTACTCTCCAATATCATACACATGGCGAAATCATATATTGAAATTAGAATGTGATTCTTGACCTAAATCAATATCCTCAACATAACTTTACCTCGGCCGTCTAAGGCAAAAGAACGGGATAGAGCGAGAGTACCAAAAGCACAGCCATCCCCCAATTAAAGGCTCTGAGCCGTGCAGGCGAAGTCAGAAAGCGCCGCATCTCGCGTCCAAGTACAACCCAGATCGTGACGGACGGGAAGTTCACGATCATAAACGCCAAAGCCACCAACGCGACCGACCAGACCGACCTGTCTCCCGCATAGAGCGTGATTGCCGTCAGCCCCATGCTCCACGCCTTCGGGTTGACCCATTGAAACGCCGCTGCCTGCAAAAATGTCATCGGTGTGCCGCCCGTTGCGCTGCCCTCTGGCGCTGCCGAATTGGCGATCTTCCACGCCAGCCAAAGCATATAAATCACGCTCACAATGGTCAGGATTGTCCGGCTCACAGGATAGGTATCAAAGACCTGCATCAGTCCGATCCCGACGAGAAAGATCATCAAGCCAAAGCCAAGGCTGATCCCAAACATGTGTGGGATGGTGCGGACAAAGCCGAAGTTCGCCCCGGAGGCCAATAACATCATATTGTTCGGCCCTGGCGTTGCCGAGGTCACAAAAGCAAAAAGCGTGAGAGCGAGAAAGATGTCATATGTCATTGGCGCAATATGCGCGCAAAGTGCGCGCAGTCAAATTGTAACCGTATGCATAAAGGTTGCTTACATCGTCGCTAGCGTCCTAGGACGATTGAGCAATCGATGAGGCTGAGGCGCGAACGCTCAAGATGGGCTGGTTGGCTACAAGCACCCTTCAGCGAGTTTGTTCATTGAAAAACTCATTCGCACATTTCCAAATTCGGGCTAGCTCTGCGGCCACGTCGCCAATTTTCACTTCCTCTCTGCCATCTCTGCCTTCGGTTAAGAACACTTCTTCATCTCAAAGATAGACGCGCCTGATAAACCAACTGTGCCGCTGCTCATCACTGTGTCGGTTTAAAAAATCAAGACAAGTACGTTGTTCAAACACAGCTTCAAGAATTTTATCCGACCCCGCGTCTATCCACCTATCTATCCGTTCATCAAAGTGCTCAACGTTGTTGCGTATGCTGCGGTCCAACAATAGGGCGTTGTCAGGGACTTTGAGAACCTCATTTAGTTGTTGAGCTCGGCATGTTGAAATTGACGTTGATACACCAGGCTTGAGCAATTTTGAGACCATAGCAGTATGAGACAGAAAGGATGTCAAATACATCCAGGCCGCCCGATCTTGCCGGGTTTCATAGTCATTTACGATGTGTTGAAACTTTCTAAATGCGGCTAAAGCCAAAGTGGCCTGAATACATGCCTCCTCTACCAAGACACATTTTTGGATTTCAGAAATCACTACCATGGAACAACTCATTAAACTTGGAGGGTCATAACTTTAAAAGACACGCGTTTGAACCAGTAGGCGGGATTTCAGATGCATGTCAATTTCTCCATGCCGCACCCGCACAACGTACGCTGCTGTAACGAACTGGCCGTTTTGCCCGAAATCGCAAAATCCGTTTTGGCGGTGCACGGGTTGTGCACGGATTGTGCACGCAAAACACCCCCCTAGAATCAGCGGGTTTTCAAACGTTAACGGGCGCCCGAAGGCGCCCGCGTTTTGTCAAAACCTTTTGGCTTTAGCCTGCGATCAGCTCGGCCTGAGCGACGATCACTTCGGCCTGTTTGATGCTCGCAATGTCCACCAGACGGCCTTTGTAGACGGTTGCGCCTTCGCCGTTGGCTTTGGCGGTTTCCATCGCGGCAAGAATTTCGCGGGCCTCGGCGACAGCCGCTTCTGACGGTGTGAAAACTTCGTTTGCCAGCGCGATTTGCTTGGGGTGGATCGCCCATTTGCCGACCATGCCGAGTGTTGCCGAACGCATCGCTTGCGCGCGGTAGCCTTCGTCGTCCGAGAAGTCGCCGAAGGGGCCGTCGACAGGCAGAACGCCATGTGTGCGACAGGCTGCAACGATGGCCGCTTGTGCCCAATGCCACGGGTCTGACCAGTGCTTTTCACCTTCGCGCAGCATGTAATAGTTTTCCTGCGTGCCGCCAATACCCGTTGTTTGCATGCCCATTGAGGCCGCAAAGTCCGCCGCACCAAGGCTCATTGCCTGAAGGCGCGGGCTTGAGGCTGCAATGGCTTCTACATGAGCGATCCCTGCTGCGCTCTCGATGATTACTTCAAAGGAAACAGGCTTCGTGCGGCCTTTGGCGCGCTCAATGGCGGTGACCAAAGCGTCGACCGCATAGACATCTTCAGCACATCCGACCTTGGGGATCATGATCTGGTCAAGTCGATCGCCAGCCTGTTCCATGATGTCCACAACGTCTTTGTACCAATAGGGAGTGTCGAGCCCGTTGATGCGCACACTGATATGCTTTGTGCCCCAGTCGATCGTATTGATCGCCTCGATCACATTGGCCCGCGCCGTGTCTTTATCCGATGGGGCAACAGAGTCTTCAAGATCGAGGTTTATAACATCAGCAGCACTGGCCGCCATCTTGGCAAAAAGTTTGGTGTTGGACCCTGGTCCAAACAACTGACACCGGTTCGGCCGCTTGGGAGCCTGAGGTTGAATGCGAAAACTCATGATAAAAGAGCCTTTCAGGTAAGGAAGTTGCGTTTTGGCTTGGCTGTTGGATATTAAATTGCGGGATTGGCTGCAACGCCTTTTTGCACATGCAGCAATTTGGAGTCATGCAACAAAGAATCGAAGGGCAGGGCTAGTTTCGAAGAATCTTCGAGAAATTTGCTAAATTTCGGGAGGATTGTGAAAAATTTGGATAAGAAACAATGGAAATGAGAAGTGCTTCGTCTGAGCATCACTAAAATTCTCCCAAACCATTGGGGGCTTAGCCATGATCAAAACACCATACCTTCTCTTTCTTGGCGATGCGCCAGATCAACTCGCAGCAAAAGTTGCACAAGGCATTAAGGATTGGCGTCCCGAAAATGCCGTAGGTCAGTTTCGCATGGATGGCTGCAAGGCAGACATGGGCCTAGCTGATATGACTTTGGAAGAGGCGAAAGCCGCAGGCGCAAAGACGCTCGTGATTGGGGTCGCCAATCGTGGTGGGATCATTAGCCAAGAGTGGAAAAAGGTCTTGGTGACAGCACTCGAGGAAGGCTTTGACCTTGCCTCTGGCCTGCATAACTTGCTGCGCGAGGAGGCTGATCTTGTGGCCGTCGCCGAAGCAACGGGCCGCATGCTTCATGATGTGCGTATTCCAGAAGTGAAATACCCCATCGCCAATGGTGAGCCTCGCAAAGGCAAGCGTCTCTTGGCTGTTGGTACAGATTGCTCTGTCGGCAAGATGTATACGGCGCTCTGCATTGACAAAGAGATGCAGGACCGCGGTATGAAATCGACGTTCCGCGCAACAGGCCAAACAGGCATCCTGATTACGGGTGGGGGTGTTCCGCTCGATGCTGTGATTGCCGACTTCATGGCGGGTTCGATCGAGTGGCTCACACCTGATAACGATGAAGACCACTGGGATATCATCGAAGGCCAAGGCAGCTTGTTTCACGTCTCGTATTCAGGCGTGACTATGGCGCTGATCCACGGGGGCCAACCTGATGCATTGGTGGTCTGTCACGAGCCAACGCGCGAGCATATGCGCGGCCTTCCCGGCTATTCGCTGCCAAGCCTCGAAGCGGTGCGAGATATGGCCTTGCAGCTTGCACGCGTGGCTAACCCTGCCTGTGAAGTGATTGGCTATGCCGTAAACACCCAGAACATGGATGATGATGCTGCGCGCGCCTACCTTGCTGATGTTGAGGCAAAGCTGGGCCTACCAGCAACAGACCCTTACCGATATGGTGCGGGCAAGCTGGTTGATGCACTTGCGGCGCTGAGCTAAGGCAAGACCATGAAAATTACAGTCACACCAGAAAGCTTCAAGCTCGCGCAGGTCTTCACCATTTCAAGAGGCTCGCGCACTGAAGCCAAGGTGCTGACCGTGCGTTTACAAGATGGTGAAAACCACGGCTGGGGCGAATGTGTGCCCTACGCCCGCTATGATGAGACGCTCGAGTCTGTCACAGCAGAGATTAACGGCCTGCCAGACCGATTTGACCGCGCTGAGCTCTATGAACTACTGCCCGCAGGGGCAGCGCGCAACGCGGTCGATTGTGCGCTGTGGGATATGGAAGCCAAGGCTTCCGGAAAACGCGCATGGGAGCTTGCGGGGCTGCCTGCGCCCAAGCCCGAGATTACGGCCTATACCCTCTCGCTTGATACGCCTGCAAAGATGCAAGAGCAGGCGGCAAAGCACGCGTTTCGCCCGCTTCTTAAGATCAAACTCGGCACGCCTGATGATATGCCCCGCCTTGAAGCTGTCCGCGCTGGGGCGCCGAAATCGCGGATCATTATTGACGCCAATGAAGGCTGGTCTCGGGCTGTTTACCTTGATCTTGTGCCACATCTTCAGCGCCTTGGCGTTTCACTTGTCGAGCAGCCTTTGCCTGCAAACGATGATGAAGGGTTGATCGGGATCGAACGGCCTGTGCCTGTCTGTGCTGATGAAAGCGCCCATGATTGCTCTAGCCTCCCTTATCTCAAGGGCAAGTATGACGTTGTGAACATCAAGCTCGACAAGACCGGTGGGTTGACTGAAGCGCTTCGCTTGAAAGACGCGGCATTGGCAGAGGGTTATGGCGTTATGGTTGGCTGCATGGTCGGGACGTCGCTCGCGATGGCCCCAGCAACGCTTGTCGCACAAGGTGCGACAGTGATCGATCTTGACGGCCCGCTGCTTCTGGCAGAAGACCGTGATACGCCACTTCATTTTGACGAACACGGCGTTCACGCGCCGAAACCAGAGCTTTGGGGATAAACCGACTATGACACGCACAGTTTTTGTAAATGGCGCTTATGTGCCCGAAGACGCCGCCAAAATCTCGATCTTTGATCGTGGGTTTTTGATGGCTGATGGGGTCTATGAAGTAACTTCAGTCCTCCAAGGCAAACTGATCGACTTTGAAGGCCATGCTGTGCGCCTAGAACGCTCATTGAATGAGTTGGATATGGGGATGCCGTGCACGATCGATGAACTTCTGGAAATCCACCGTGAGCTTGTGCGCGTCAACGAGATTGACGAGGGTCTTGTCTATCTGCAGATCACCCGCGGCTCTGACGGCGACCGTGACTTTGCCTTCCCTGATCCTGAAACGACCAAACCAACGCTTGTGCTGTTTACTCAAAGCAAACCAGGAATGGCAAACAGCGCCGCCTCTCAGAAAGGTGCAAAGATCATCTCTATTGAGGACATTCGTTGGGGTCGACGAGACATTAAGACAGTACAGCTTCTTTACCCCTCAATGGGTAAAATGATGGCAAAAAAAGTGGGTTGTGATGACGCTTGGATGGTCGAAGAAGGTTTTGTAACCGAAGGGACGTCCAACAACGCCTATATCGTGAAGGGTAACAAGATCATCACGCGTGGGCTGTCAAATGATATCCTACATGGGATAACCCGTGCCGCTGTTCTGCGGATGGCGAAAGAGGCTCAAATGGAAGTCGAAGAGCGTAGCTTTACGATTGAGGAAGCCAAAGAAGCTGACGAGGCATTCACGACTTCTGCAAGTGCATTTGTGATGCCTGTTGTAGAGATTGATGGCGCGACGATGGGAGACGGAACGCCTGGTCCAATCGCTAAACGCCTGCGCGAGATTTACCTCGATGAGAGCCTTAAAAAAGCAATTTAGCGCTCCAGCAGTTCCTGCAATTTTCTGTGCCAATAGGCCTTGCTAGAAGCGGACGCGCTAGTTTTTTGGAAAGACCTGCAAGAGGAGGGAAGTATATCCTAACTCTTGTCCGTCACATTTTCTTTGAACGCGACTTCAAACTCCGCCTGCTTTGCGGGGCTAGCCTCTGTTTGATAATTGGCTTTCCAATCGTCCATTGTCATCCCGTAATAGGCTTCGCGGGCCTCGTCTTTTGAGATATCAATGCCGCGCTCGTTTGCCGCTTCCTGATACCAACGAGCAAGGCAATTGCGGCAAAAGCCTGCAAGGTTCATCAAGTCGATGTTTTGCACATCGGGGCGGTCTTGCATCAGATGTTTCTGCAAGGTGCGAAAGGCGGCGGCTTCGATTTCCAATTTGGTTTGATCGTCCATGATTTCAGACCTCGTTTGCTAAGGTGATGCGCAGAGCATTTTGCAAGATGGGGGCGAGACGCTCTGCCCAATGGGTTTGTTGCTCATCAGTGTGGATAAGATCGCTGCGAATTTCAACGAGGGCATTGTGTCGCCCTTGAGAAATGGCGTGCCTGTCTATCGTATCGCCCGGGAGGTGGCCGCCGTAGGGCTCGTTGCGGCCCACGCAGAGCGACTGGTCTTGCTGCAGGAGTTCCAATAGCGGATCGCAGAGGCGCCTGTCGTCCGCATGAAGAATGCCCACATGCCATGGTCGCTTGGGTCGTCCAGCGAGCTGCGGTGTAAAGCTATGAAGCGTAAGAAGAGCCGCTTCTGGTCGGGTTTGGAGAAGGTCTACCAAAGCATTGTGATAGGGTCTGTAGCAGGTGTCTAGGCGGCGCTCTTTTTCCGCTGCGTCAGCGTGTCGATTGGCGGGAATGATGGTTCCGTCATAGAGCTTCATCAACAAGGTTGGATCGTTCTCGCCTCTGTTGGGGTCAATCACGAGGCGGGAAAAGTTGGAGCAAATGACTGGCGCATCAAGCAGGGCACCGAGCGCGAGAGAAACCCCTTTTGCTCCAACATCATATGCTATGTGTCGGCCCATGTCGCCAGCGGGCAGATCTAGGCTGCCGTTATTTACGAAGGGTGGAATTAGGTTTGATGCATGATCACAAGCGATGACCCAGGGGCCGCTTCTTTCGGCTCCTACGATCTCAAATGGCTTGTAGTTCATGGCGTAAAATCCTTTTAAGCGCGTAAACGCGCTGTTGTGCGCGTGTCACAGACGCGCGATAATCTGTCGAAGCGCATCGCACTAATAATATCGAGAGGCACAACATATGAGACGGCTCAGAAATGTAAAGATCGTGGCGACGTTGGGGCCTGCTTCGAACGATTATGAGATGATCAAGCGCTTGCACGAGGCGGGGGCTGATGTGTTCCGCCTAAACATGTCGCACGGTGGTCATGACGAGATTCGTGAGCGGCATCGAATCATCCGCGAAATTGAGCGCGAACTTGAAAGTCCGATCGCGATTTTGGCGGATTTGCAGGGGCCGAAGCTGCGGGTCGGGGTCTTCACCAACGAGGAAGAAGAGCTCGTTGAGGGGCAGAAATTCCGATTTGATCTTAATGAAACCGCTGGCACCAACGCTCGCGTTTGCTTGCCGCATCCTGAAATTTTCAAGGCGCTGGAAGATGGTACGACCCTGCTTGTGAACGACGGCAAGATCCGTCTGAAGGTCGAGACATGCGGTGATGATTTTGCGGATTGTATTGTCACCGCAGGCGGTGCGATCTCCAACCGCAAAGGTGTTAACGTGCCGGAAGTGGTACTGCCTTTGGCAGCTTTGTCAGATAAAGATCGCGCGGATCTAGAGTTTGTCTGCCAGCTGGGTGTGGACTGGATCGCCCTGTCGTTTGTGCAGCGTGCAGCAGACGTAGAAGAGGCCAAAGCGTTGATTGGTGGCCGTGCGGCTGTTCTTTCCAAGATTGAAAAGCCGACAGCGGTGACCAGCTTTGATGAAATTCTGGCGGTCTCCGACGGCATTATGGTGGCACGCGGCGATTTGGGCGTTGAGCTGCCTGTGCAGAATGTACCACCAATCCAGAAACGGCTTGTACGACGCTGTCGTGCGGCGGCCAAGCCTGTAATTGTGGCTACGCAAATGCTTGAAAGTATGATCGAGAGCCCAATGCCAACGCGTGCAGAGGTGAGCGATGTCGCGACGGCAATCTATGAGGGCGCGGATGCAATTATGCTTTCGGCTGAGTCCGCTGCGGGGCAGTATCCTGTGGAAGCAGTGAGCACGATGAACAATGTGGCAGTTGAGGTCGAGTCAGACCCAACCTATCGTGAGATCATCGAAGCCTCCCGTGTGGTCAAACGCGAAAGTGTGGCCGACGGGATCGTGGCGGCGGCGCGCGAGATTGCCGAATCGACAGACATCAAGGCGATCTGTTGCTTTACGCAGTCAGGCACAACCGCGCTTTTGACCGCGCGTGAGCGGCCGCGTGTTCCAATCATTGCGCTAACGAGTCTGCGTGGTACGGCAAGGCGGCTGGCTCTAAGTTGGGGTACCAACTGTATCATGACGGGAGAACTTGAGCGATTTAAGCAAGCTGTAGTGAATGCTGCGCGCGCTGCGCAGAGCGCTGGATACGCGACGGCGGCAGATCAGATCGTTGTGACCGCGGGCGTTCCTTTCAATGTTCCGGGCACAACAAATATTTTGCGTGTGGCGCCGTGTGACCAAAGTTTGATTTTTGCCTCCGATCCAGAGTAGACTTCAAAATATAAACGGTTTTGTGAAGGGTGCGTACGATGGACTACGATCTCTATCTCGTGATCGGATTGGTGATTGCGGTCTTTTCTGTACCTGCTGTTGTGTCGGCGCTGTCGGACAATCGCACGCCACGGGCTGCTGCGATTGTTTTGATTGTCAGCGGCGGGCTTGTGGCATGGGCCGCAGCGTCAAAGCCTGCGGGATATACGCTTGATCAGATCCCCAATGTGATCATCAATGTTGTAGCTCGATATTTGGGCTGATTACCCCTTGCAATAAAGCATAAGCCGTCTTACACACCGCTTTCGTCTGCGGGACCGGCCAGAAGTGGCATGCCGAGTCGCGCATTATAGACCGACCCAAACTAAGGAGACGGAAATGCCCAAGATGAAGACCAAATCGAGCTGCAAAAAGCGGTTCAAAATGACGGCAAGTGGCAAGGTCAAAGCCGCCCAAGCTGGTAAGCAGCACGGCATGATCAAGCGCACAAACAAATTCATTCGCGATGCTCGCGGTACGACAACCCTATCTGCACCTGATGCCAAAATCATCAAGTCCATGATGCCATACGCACGCTAAGGAGGGTTAGATATGTCGAGAGTAAAAGGCGGAACAACCACACACGCACGTCACAAGAAAGTTATTAAGGCAGCCAAAGGTTATTATGGCCGTCGTAAAAATACTTTTAAGGTCGCGCGCCAGGCGGTGGACAAAGCAAACCAATATGCAACCCGTGACCGCAAGAATCGCAAGCGCAATTTCCGCGCTCTGTGGATCCAGCGGATCAACGCGGCTGTGCGTTCGCACGATGCGACGCTGACATATTCGCGCTTTATCAATGGCTTGAGCCTTGCTGGTATCGAAGTGGACCGTAAAGTCCTCGCCGATCTTGCTGTACATGAGCCCGAAGCCTTCGGTGCGATTGTTGCACAAGCACAAGGCGCGCTGGCTGCTTAAGCTACGCTGAAAGCCTATAAAATCAACGTCGTGAACCGAGAGGTTCGCGGCGTTTTTTTTGTACGTTAAGGCTGCGTTCCGCTTGGTTAATGGCCCTGAAAATGGCTGATTCTAGGGGGGTGAAAAGCGTGCACAATGCGTGCACAACCCGTGCACCGCCTTGTGGGGCAATCGTTAACAGAAATTAAGATAACGCGGCGTACGCCTGTGCAGGGTGCGCAGCAGATGCGCACCCCCAGGGCCTTGGAGGGCTTAGAGCGTATTTGCGCAATGATCGCCGACATCGGGCTTATTGATGTGATGTGGATTTTGGATCAGCACCCAAGACACCCCATATCCGGGGGCATGCGTGCGCGAATATGAGCAGCCGTCTGGTGTTGTGTACCACTGGCTCTGATACCCAACGGCGGGGCGCATCTGTGCTTCTGCGGCAAGGGCTGTTGAGGCCACGAAAAGCGCGGCAGCGGCGAAAACTTTGGTTGCGTTGGTCATTGCATGATCCTCCAGTTTGATCTGGAGTTAAAATGCTGGCCGTCCGCGGCAGAGACTTGGCCGAATTAGGGCAGGACTGCGCCTTAAGTCGAGAGATTTATTCAAATCAGAGGGCAGATCGCGCGCAGGGCCTAGCCGAGTACGACCTGAATATTGGCGGCTGTGAGCTGGTCGGGCGTGACGCCAAGCAAAAGCGCGACCCCGCCGTTGACGCTTCCTGCGAGGGCTGTTGCGACGGCTTCGCTAGAGACTGCAGGCTCAACAAGAGTTGCGAGGCCAAGGTCTGTTTCGACCTAGCTGAGCGTATAGGTGAGCGCGGTGGCGGCACTGCTGCTCGGGCCTTCGACCATGATCATTAGGGTGTCCTCAGCGACGTCAAAGTTACTGATCAGTGCGGCGGAGCTGACCCCGCTTTCACCATCTTCGGGCTGAAGCGTGACCATATCGGCTCCGCTTCCGAGGCTGACCAGATAGGCGCCACCTTGAAGGGTGATGTTGTCATCGCCAGCGCCGCCTGAAATGTGGTGAATGGCGTCTGTGCCGATCTCGCCAAAGGCCGCGATTTCGTCGTCACCAGCGCCACCATAGAGCGTATCGCTGCCGTCGGCTGTTTCTGTTGTGAGGAGGTCGTTGCCAGGGCCACCTGACAAGAGATCATTGCCGCCGCCGCCGAAGAGTTCATCGTCGCCAGCCTCCCCAAAGAACACATCACCCGCGCTTTGGCCTATCATTGTGTCATCGCCTTCGTCGCCGAAGATGACAGAGCCTGTGCCATAGTCGGGATAATCGGCCGAGCCTTCTTCAGGAAGCACGATCAGATCGTCCCCAGGCGTGGATGTGAAATCGACATAGTATTCGTCGTATTCTGTTGTGAAAGGGGGTGAGGTCGAGCGCTTCGATGTCTTCTCCGCGGGTCGGGTCATCGGCAAGCATTTGCTCCGTGGCGGTGATGGCGTCGCCTTCGAGCAGGGCAATCTCTTCGGCGCTGGCCTCTGGTGTGGCGCTGTTGCCGTCAAACAGATTGATAACACCCAAGAGCGCAGCGGACCCAGCCGCAAGGCTGAACAGTAAAAACAAACCCATAACCAAAACCCCCTAAGGCTATCAAAAGGTAAACTGGGCCTTAATTTGAGTCAATTGGTTCTGAGAGGGTTGCTGGCTTGCGAAATGGTGCAGGGCGCGCTAGGTCAAACGCGAGCCAGATAGGTATGAGACATGGACGATTTAAGAGACAAATACATCGCGGCGATTGCGGCTGCGTCTGATGAAGCCACGCTTGAGGACTTGCGTCTGCAAGCGGTCGGCAAGAAGGGCGAAGTGAGTCTTCAGATGCGGGAGCTGGGCAAGATGACTGCCGAGGAGCGGCAGGAGGCTGGGCCGAAGCTCAACGCTTTGAAAGACGAGATTAACTCGGCGCTCGCAGCTAAGAAGGCAGGGCTTGAGGATGCGGCACTTGATGAGCGGCTGCGCAGCGAGTGGCTGGATGTGACATTGCCCAGCCGTTTGCGCGGGCAGGGGAGCATTCACCCGATTTCGCAGGTCACTGAGGAAGTCACCGCGATTTTCGCTGACATGGGCTTTGCCGTGGCTGAAGGGCCGCGGATCGACACCGATTGGTATAACTTTGATGCGCTCAACATTCCGGGGCATCACCCTGCGCGCGCGGAGATGGACACGTTCTATATGCACCGTGCCGAGGGCGACGAGCGGCCCCCGCATGTGTTGCGCACGCATACCAGCCCCGTGCAGATCCGCAGCATGGAAAAGCAGGGCGCGCCTATCCGCGTGATTTGCCCTGGCGGTGTGTACCGCGCGGATTATGACCAGACGCATACGCCGATGTTCCACCAAGTCGAGGGGCTGGCGCTGGATAAGGACATCTCGATGGCCAACCTCAAGTGGGTGCTCGAAGAGTTTGTGAAAGCTTTCTTTGAGGTCGATGATGTGGAGCTGCGCTTCCGCGCGAGCCACTTCCCGTTTACGGAGCCGTCTGCCGAAGTCGACATCCGCTGCTCATGGGAAGGCGGAACGCTCAAGGTTGGCGAGGGCGACGACTGGCTGGAAATTCTTGGTTCAGGCATGGTCCACCCGAAGGTGCTGCAAGCGGGCGGGATCGACCCGAATGAATGGCAGGGCTTTGCCTTTGGCATGGGCATCGACCGTATCGCCATGCTGAAATACGGCATCCCCGACTTGCGGGCCTTCTTTGACTCAGACCTGCGCTGGCTGCGCCACTACGGCTTTGCAAGCCTTGATCAACCGACACTTCATGGAGGGCTGAGCCGATGAAATTCACATTCTCTTGGCTGAAAGACCATCTCGACACGCAGGCCAGCGTTGGGGAGATTTGCGAGGCGCTCACGGACCTTGGGCTTGAGGTGGAAGGGGTTGAGAACCCTGCCGAGCGGCTCAAGGCGTTTACGCTCGCGAAGGTGACGCACCATGAGCAGCATCCTGATGCGGACCGCTTGCGTGTCTGCACAGTGCAGACCGATGAGGGCAGCAAGCAGATCGTGTGTGGCGCGCCCAATGCGCGGACGGGGATCACTATCGTGCTCTGCAAACCCGGTGATTATGTGCCGGGGATCGACACCACGCTGTCTGTCGGCAAAATCCGCGGGGTGGAGAGCCACGGGATGATGGCCAGCGAGCGCGAGCTTGAGCTGAGCGACGAGCATGACGGGATTATCGAGCTTCCCTCGGGCGAGATTGGCGAGTTGTTCATCGACTGGCTGGCAAAGAACGCACCTGAGAAGGTGGACCCGACCATCGAGATTGCGATCACACCGAACCGCCCTGATGCGCTGGGCGTGCGCGGGATTGCGCGTGACTTGGCGGCGCGGGGGCTGGGCAAGCTCAAGCCTGTGGACGCGCCGAGCCATGACGGGCAGTTCTCATGCCCGATCAGTGTCACAATCGAGGACGACGCCAAGGTAGACGGCTGTTTTGTTTTTGCGGGCCGTCTTATCCGCGGTGTGAAGAACGGGCCTTCGCCTGAGTGGCTGCAGCAGCGCCTCAAGGCGATTGGTTTGCGTCCGATCTCAGCGCTTGTCGATATTACGAACTTCTTCACATACGATCGTAACCGCCCTTTGCATGTGTTTGATGCGGGCAAGGTGAGCGGTAATCTGCGGGTGCACCGCGCCAAGGCGGGTGACAAGATCGTTGGCTTGGACGAGAAGGAATATACCTTCTCTGGCGGTCAGGTTGTGATCTCGGATGACAACGGCATTGAGAGCATTGCGGGCGTTATGGGCGGGTTGGCCACGGGCTGCACCGAGGAGACAACAGATGTTTTCCTTGAGGCCGCTGTCTGGGACCATGTGCAGATTGCCATGACGGGGCGTGCGCTCAAGATCAACTCTGATGCGCGCTATCGCAACGAGCGCGGAATTGACCCTGCTTACAACATGCAGGCGATGGAAGATGCGACCGCTATGATCATCGAGCTGTGCGGCGGTGAGCCGAGCAATGTGACTGTTGCGGGCAAGGTGCCTGATGTGAGCCGCGCGTATAAGCTTGATGCGAAGCGGGTGCAGAGCCTTGTGGGCATGGACATCCCAGAGACGGAGCAGCGCCAGACGCTGACGGCGCTGGGCTTCAAGCTTGAGGGCAATATGGCGCAGGTTCCGAGCTGGCGGCCTGATGTTCTGGGTGAGGCGGATTTGGTCGAAGAGGTTGCGCGGATTGCGAGCTTGACCAAGCTTGTTGGCAAGCCTCTGACGCGGGCAAGCGCGGGTGTGCCAAAGCAGATTTTGTTGCCGCTTCAGAAGCGTGAGCAGGCAGCGCGGCGCACGGCGGCGGGCCTTGGCTACAACGAGTGCGTGACCTACTCTTTTGTCGATCAGAAGAGCGCGGCTCTATTTGGCGGCGGGGAAGATACCACGCGGCTTGAGAACCCGATTTCAAGCGAGATGAGCCATATGCGGCCTGATCTTCTCGTCGGGCTGTTGCAGGCTGCTGCACGCAACCAAGCGCGCGGGTTTGCAGACCTTGCTTTGTTTGAGGTTGGGCCAGTGTTTCACGGCGGCGAGCCGGGAGAGCAGGCTTTGCAGGTGTCGGGCCTTCTTGTGGGCAAGACGGGTCCGAAGGATATTTTGGGCGAGAGCCGTTCTGTTGATGTGTTTGACGCGAAAGCGGATGCTGAAGCTGTTCTGGCTGCTGTTGGTGCGCCTGCCAAGGTGCAGGTGATGCGCGACGGGCCCAGCTGGTGGCATCCTGGGCGGCACGGTAAAATCTGTCTTGGACCGAAGAAAGTCTTGGCGATCTTTGGCGAGCTGCACCCCAAGGTGCTTAAGGAGGTGGGCGTGAAGGGGCCAGCTGTGGCCTTTACCGTCTGGCCAGAAGAGGTTCCTGAAGCGCGCAAGAAGAGCGCGACACGCCCTGCTCTGAAGTCGAGCGATTTGCAGGCTGTGGAGCGTGACTTTGCTTTTGTGGTGGATGAACGTGTCGAAGCGCTGACGCTTATCAATGCGGCGGCGGGCGCCGACAAGGCTTTGATCGAAGATGTGCGCGTCTTTGACGAGTTTATTGGTGGCTCGCTCGGCGAGGGCAAGAAGAGCCTTGCCATCACTGTGCGAATGCAGCCTCAAGACAAGACGTTAAAGGACGAAGACATCGAGGCTGTTGCGGCCAAGATTGTTGAGAAAGTCACGAAGGCAACAGGCGGGAGCCTGCGCGGGTAAGCTTTAGGGGGTGTGTGATGGTGGATAGCAAAACGTTTTGGGACAAGATGGCGCCCAAATATGCCGAAAGCCAGATGCGCAGTGTGGACGATTATGAACACACGCTGGCGCGCACTCTCAGCTACCTCACGCCCCAGATGCGCGTGCTTGAGATGGGCTGTGGCACGGGGACAACCGCGCTCAGGCTTGCGCCACATGTAAAGGCGTTCGTCGGCACAGACCAATCCAGCGAGATGATCCGCATTGCACGAGACAAGGCGGCGGACGAACATAGCAACCTGGAGTTCCGCGTGCTTGGCGCGGCCGAGAGCGCGCAGCTTGAGGAGGGGTTTGATGTGGTGATGGGGTTTAATCTCTTTCACCTTGTGCCTGATGCTGACGCCGTCCTTGCCGACATATTCAAGATGCTCAAGCCTGGTGGGCTTATGATCAGCAAGACGCCTTGCTTGATGGACAAAGCCTTCGGCTGGAAGTGTTTTCTGGTGGCGGGCATGCTGCCGATTTTGAAGCGGATCGGCAAAGCACCTGATGTGGGGCTATGGCGGATTGCCGATGTGGACCGCCGGATTGCGGATGCTGGATTTGAGACATTGGAGGCAGGGAATTTCCCTGCAATTTCGCGCTATGTTGTGGCGCGAAAGATTTGAGGGAGAATAGAATGCAGGTTTATCTTTCGGGCGAAATTCATACTGACTGGCGTGAGCAGATTATTGCGGCTTGTGAAGGGCTTGATGTGAGCTTTAGCGCCCCTGTGACGGATCATGCCGCCTCTGACGACTGCGGCGTGGCGATCTTGGGCGAAGAGCCCGACAAGTTCTGGCATGACCGCAAGGGTGCGATGGTCAACGCGATCCGCACGCGGGGCGCGATTGGCAAGGCTGACGTTGTGGTTGTGCGTTTTGGTGAGCAATACAAACAGTGGAACGCGGCGTTTGACGCTGGCTATGCAAGTGCGCTCGGCAAGAGCCTGATCATTTTACAGCAGCCCGAGCATGACCATGCTTTGAAAGAAGTGGACGCGGCGGCCTTGGCTGTGGCGCGCGCGCCTGAAGAGGTGGCGCAAATACTGCGCTACGTGCTTGAAGGCGTTTTGCCGCGCTAAGGGGCCGCACGGGTAAATATTCCCCCTGAAAAAATTGCCGCTTTATTAGCCTGATATGTTAACCTGTCAGCAGCCCGAAGGGCGCGATAACAGTACATACAGGGACGAGTGAACCAATGCTAAGCGAATTTAAAGACTTCATTGCCAAGGGCAATGTTATGGATATGGCCGTCGGGATTATCATCGGCGCTGCCTTTACGGCGATTGTCGGCTCTTTGGTGGCCGATCTTATCAACCCGATCATCGGCCTGTTTATGGGCGGTATCGACTTTACCAATGCTTATTGGGTGATGTCTGGTGACGTTGCTGCGGGTGCATCGCTTGAAGCGGCACGCGAGAGCGGTGCGGCTGTGTTTGCCTACGGTAGCTTCATCATGGCGATCATCAACTTCCTGATCATCGCTTTTGTGGTGTTCATGCTGGTGCGCTACGTGAACAAAGCCAAAGAGGCAGCGGCCAAGGAAGAAGTGGCGGCTGAGGAAGCTCCTGCAGGGCCAACCGAGCTTGACCTTCTAGCCGAGATCCGCGACGCGCTCGCGAAGAAGTAAATCTTCTGAACCGATAAAGACAAAGGCCCGCTCTTTTTGAGTGGGCCTTTTATGTTTTTAAGCAGGATTGCTGCGAAATTGGCGTACAAGGTGGTTTGCATTGAGTTTTGTGTTTGACTCCGCCTTACGGCTTGGCTAATTCGCCCACATCGGTTGTGAATGGCGTGATAGCTCAGTTGGTTAGAGCACAGCACTCATAATGCTGGGGTCGGTGGTTCAAGTCCACCTCACGCTACCACAAACTGAGAATGAAAAAGCCCCGTGCGTTGCGCGGGGCTTTTTGTTTGGCTCAAGCTGTGCGGGCTGGCTTTGGACGGATATACCAATACCAGATGCGATAGCCCTCCAGCAGAGCGAGTGGTGCGAAGTTTACCAATGCCGGGGGCAGACCTTCCCAACCGTCCTTTGCGGCCCAGTGCAAAAGCGTGAGCACGGCGGCGGCATAGACCCAGCGTTGAACGCTTTTCCAGCGGGGACCAAGCGCGCGCACGGCGGCGTCAAAAGATGTAGCTGCCAGCGGTAGGAAGATAAGGAACGCGAGCCAACCTGTTAAGATATCAAAGTCAGTGACTTGACCGAGGATCTTCTCGAGGCTGCCACGCGAGACGAGATAAAACCCGAGGTGTAAGGCAGAATAAGCGAAAGCAGCCACGCCGAAATAGCGACGGTTTTTCTTGAGCCAGATGGGGAAACTTCTGCCTTTGAATAGCATTGCGAGGGGGGTGGCCATCATTGAGACAATCATAAAGCGCGCGGCGAACTCGCCTGATGGGTGCAGAGCGTGTTTGAGCGCTTTGGGGTCTGTTGAGGTGAGCACATCGCTGAGGATGCCGAAGGCGGGAATGGCGAGGAGGAGCCAGAGCCAATAGGGAGAGAGGCGGGAAAGCATTGTACTAATCCTGTTGTTATCAGGACTTATACGGCGCTTCCCCGCCTTTCCGTCGGTTCTTATTTGATCGCCAGTTGAGGCGACATCACATCAAGGCCGAGGGCTTCGCCGACAGCGTAATATGTCAGCTTGCCAGCGTGTACATTGAGGCCAGCGAGCAGGTGTGCATCATCGGCGCAGGCTTGCTTCCAGCCTTTGTCTGCGAGGGCGAGCATGAAGGGCATGGTCGCGTTACCAAGCGCGATTGTCGAGGTGCGTGCGACAGCGCCCGGCATGTTGGCCACGCAGTAGTGCATGATGCCGTCGACGTCATAGATCGGGTCGGCATGTGTTGTGGCCTTGGAGGTTTCAAAACAACCGCCTTGGTCGATCGCTACATCTACGAGCACGGCGCCTGGCTTCATATCGCCAAGTTGTGCGCGGCTGATGAGCTTGGGCGCGGCGGCGCCCGGGATGAGGACTGCGCCGATGACCATATCGGCATCTCGGATCAGTTCGGCTGTGGCACCTGCTGTTGAGTACTGGTTCTTGAACGTGCCGCCGAAAACGTCATCAAGGTATTTGAGGCGCGGCAGGGAGCGGTCAAGCACTGTCACGTCAGCGCCCATGCCTGCGGCGATCTTGGCGGCGTGTGTGCCGACAACGCCGCCGCCCATCACGACAACTTTGGCAGGACCAACACCCGGCACGCCGCCCATCAGGACGCCGCGGCCGCCATTGGCCTTCTGCAATGTCCATGCGCCGACTTGGGGAGCAAGTCGGCCAGCCACTTCAGACATGGGCGCGAGGAGCGGGAGGCCGTCGCGATCATCTGTAACGGTTTCATAAGCGATGGCAGTACAGCCCGAGGCGAGCAGGTCATGCGTTTGCTTGGGGTCGGGGGCGAGGTGAAGATAGGTGAAGAGGAGTTGGCCTTCGCGCAGCATCTTGCGCTCGCCTGCTTGGGGCTCTTTGACCTTTACGATCATGTCGGCAGTTGCGAAGATTTCCTCGGCTGTCTCGATGATCTGTGCGCCTGCGGCCGTGTAGTCTTCATCAGAGAAGCCCGCGCCAAGGCCTGCGCCTTTTTGCACGAGAGCCTGATGTCCGCGTGCGACGGCTTCGCCCGCAGCGTTTGGTGTCATACCGACACGAAACTCTTGGGGTTTGATTTCTGTTGGGCAACCGATTTTCATGAACTTGTCTCCCTGAGCCATGAGGTGATTTGTGCCAGAATGTCGCAGGTGAAATGCAAGTGCTTTGAGAAATGAGGCGTGTGATGTGGACTATTTGGGAGAATCTTCGCATATAGGGTGAAATCTTCGAAGGGATGTGCGCAAATGGCTATTGATGAGACGGATCGCCGTATTTTGAGGGTCTTGCAACGGCAGGGGCGGATCAGCAATGCCGAGTTAAGCGAGGCGGCCAATCTGAGCGCAAGCGCTTGCCACAGGCGTGTGCAGCGGCTGGAGAAGGAAGGCTACATTCGCGACTATGTGGCGCTGCTCAACGCACGCAAGATGGGCGTTCCGACAACTGTCTTTGTTGAGATCACCTTGCAGGCGCAGGCTGATGAAGTGCTCGATGCGTTTGAAAAAGCCGTCGGGCGGATTCCTGATGTGCTCGAATGTCATTTGATGGCCGGGTCAGCGGATTATCTTCTCAAAGTCGTCGCCGAGAACACCGACGACTTTGCGCGCATTCACCGCCAGCATCTGGCCCGCCTGCCGGGCGTGGCGCAGATGCAGAGCAGCTTCGCGCTGCGCACTGTTTTTAAGACAACAGCGCTGCCTGTCTGAGCGCTTGGCCGCTGTTGCCAAAAGTTTAGCTAAATTGGGTGTAAGGGGCGTAGGGCGTTTTACCTTGTTTTAGCTTTCGCAAGCCTAGTTTGGCGAGAGACTTAGAAAGCGAGCAGATGCGACAGACCCAAGAGCAAAGGCAAACGGCCCGATGGCGCGCTTTGGCGGGGCAGACGCAGTCTGCTCAAGACCCTGCTGTTGGCGTTGAGAGTTGGCTGGAATCAAGCACCTGTGTTGCCACGGCGATGGGTGATTTGCGGGTGGACGCGCTTTGGCCTGGTGATCGGCTTTTGACAGAAACTGGCCACGAAACGCTGATCAGCTTTGATGTCTGGCAGGGTGAAGGGGTCAGAGCGAATGCGCCTGTTGTGTTTAGTCCTGGAGTTATCGGGAACCAGATGCCGCTGCGTGTGCGCCAGAGCCAACCTGTCCTAATTCGGCTGCCTGACCCCTGCGCCTATCAGGGCCACTCCGAGCTTTATGTACCTGCTTTGGTTTTGGTCAATGGATTTGATATTGCGCTTAGGCCCTGCAAGCACATCAGTTACTTGCGGCTTGTCTTGAGGTCGCAGGCGATGATCTTTGCCGAGGGAGCAGCCTGTCAGGCGGATGGAAGCGCAAGTCTGGCTGGGAACGGGTCTCGTTTGGGGCTTGGATACGGTGAGGCGTCTGCGTTACTGAGTTATTTGCCTGAAGCTTCCGTCAGTTTGCCAAGACTTATTTAACAGTCTAGCGTCTGCCGCAATCACAAGGCGGGAGCAGAAGATGGGCTTTGACCACATCGTTATAGGGGCGGGCAGCGCAGGCTGTGTTATGGCGCGGCGCTTGGCTGATGGTGGGCGTAAGGTTCTGCTGCTGGAGGCGGGTGGTAAGGACAACTACCATTGGGTGCATATCCCGATGGGCTATCTCTACTGCATTGGCAATCCGCGCACCGACTGGTGCTTTCGCACCGATGAAGAGGCGGGGCTGAACGGGCGCTCTCTCTTATATCCGCGTGGCAAGGTCTTGGGCGGGTGTTCTTCGATCAACGGGATGCTCTATCTTCGTGGGCAGGCAGCGGACTATGACGGCTGGCGACAGATGGGCCTCACGGGCTGGGCATGGGACGATGTCTTGCCCTATTTCAAGCGTTCGGAAGACTATTATGCGGGTGCTGACGAGATGCACGGGGCTGGCGGGCCCTGGCGCGTGGAGGAGCAGCGGCTCAGGTGGGATGTGCTAGACGACTGGCGCGACGCTGCGGTGAGCTATGGCTTACCTGCGGTGGATGACTTTAACCGTGGCGACAATGAAGGTGTGGGCTACTTCCGCGTGAACCAACGCAGTGGCTGGCGGGTCAATACGGCCAAGAGCTTTTTGCGCGGCGCGCCCAAAGGCATGATTGAGACGGTGACGGGCGCGCATGTCCGCAGGCTCATTGTAGAAGACGGGCGCTGCACAGGGGTAGAGTATGAGCGGGGCGGCGTTGTCAGCGTGGCGCGCGCGGGGGGTGAAGTTGTGCTGAGTGCGGGGGCGATCGGCAGCCCGCAGATTTTGCAACTGTCTGGGCTAGGTCCTGCGGCGCTTTTGGTCAAGCATGGCTTAGACGTGCTGGCTGATATCGCCGAGGTGGGTGCAAACTTACAGGACCACTTGCAGCTGAGATGTGCTTGGAAGCTGACGGGCGCCAAGACGCTCAACACGTTGGCGAACTCGCTTTGGGGCAAGGCCAAGATCGGGCTGGAATACGCTTTGAAGCGCTCGGGGCCGATGAGCATGGCGCCGAGCC